>DRKS01000013.1 GCA_011051655.1 Sedimenticola sp. | reverse complement strand
GGCGCTTTATGGCGGCGTCAAGGGCTATGTCTATTACCGGGTCTCCGCCGGGCTGGACAGGATGATCGCCATGGCCGCCCCCTTCGCCGATATCAGCTACGGCGGCATCAGCTCGGGCCTCGACGGCAGCGTCAGGGTGGAGGCTGTCCGGGCGCTGCCCCAGGGCATGCCGGATGCCGTGACGGTGGACGTTGTCGAGGTGCGCGGCGACGGTCCTTTGTTCCTGCTGCAGCTCGTTTCGGGCTTCAAGCAGAATGATCTGCCGAAAAACCTCGCTTTTACCCTGACAGGGTTCCGCCTGCCGCTGGACGGGGGGATTGCCGCCAAGTACTCCGGGGTCATGCTGAGTTCCGCGCGGGCGGCCGGCGCCGCCCGGGACGGTTGCGGCATCGGCGGCGGGGTTCCCCCCCAACTGCTCCAGGCGCTGGGGCTGGACGCCCTGACGGTCGATATGTCCATGGGCTACCGGTTCGATGAGTTGGAGGACCAGTCCCGGGTCAACCTGGAGTTCGACTTCCGGGACCTCGAATCCATGGAGCTGGAGATGGCCTTTACCGGCATGCCCCGGCCGGGGGCGGTGATGGCGGGCGCCCCGCCGGAGTTCAAGAAGCTCGCCCTGCGCTATTGGCTCGATCCGGATTTCGCGGCCAGGGCGGTGGGGCATTGCGCGAAAAAACGGGGGCAAACGCCGGAGGCCTATATCGACTCCCTGTTCGACGGGGATGAACAGCGGCTGGCCGAGGCGCTGGGCTTCATCCCGGGGGAGGGCATTCGCGAGGCCATGAAGCGCTATCTCAAGGCCCCCGGCGAGGTGTACATCAGCATCCGCCCGCCGGCCTCCGGTGATTTCGCCAGCCTGGCCTTCTACAAGCCCGAGGACGCCATCGCCCTGCTGGATCCCTTCGTGCAGGTGAACGGGCAGGCGGTCACCGATCTCAGTTTCAAGATGCCGGAGCGGCCCCCGGGTTCTCCCTCCGCCCCGGGCCTGTTCCGCCGGTTGCCGGTGGCGGACAAGACGGTGTCCGCCGGCGCCTCTGCGAAAAAGGCAAGGCCAAAAGCCCGTTTCCTGCCCACGGCGGTGGCAGACCTGGGGGAGCACATCGGCAGGGACGTGCGGGTCTATACAAACCGGACCGGTGTGGTTCGAAAGGGGATACTGGTTTCGATAGACGGCCCCGACCTGAATATCGAGCAGCGCCTCTATGGCGGCAAGATGTCGGTGCATGTGCCCTTGCGCAGCATCGAAAGGGTCGAGGTGTACCGCTTTCCCTGATGCCTGTAACCTTGCTGTAATACCAACCGGGGGGCGCTTTGGGCTATGATGGGGCCCCGTTTGAAAGTCCCAGGCAGCCAGGTTTCCCATGTCAGATCTACTCCCGAAACGACACCCCACCCGGGCGGTGCCGGTGGGTCCCGTCATCATCGGCGGCGGCGCGCCGGTGGTGATCCAGTCCATGACCAATACGGATACCGCCGATGTCGGCGCCACGGCCTTGCAGGTGGCGGAGCTGGCCCAGGCGGGTTCGGAGCTGGTGCGCATCACCGTCAACACGGAGGAGGCCGCCCGGGCGGTCCCGGCCATCCGGGAGACCCTGGACAAGCGTGGCTGCAATGTCCCGCTGATCGGCGATTTCCACTTCAACGGTCACCGGCTGCTGGGCAAGTATCCGGAGTGCGCCCAGGCCCTGGCCAAGTACCGCATCAACCCCGGCAACGTGGGCCGGGGCGCCAGGCGCGACAGCCAGTTCGCCAGCATGATCGAGACCGCCTGCCGCCATGACAGGCCGGTGCGCATCGGCGTCAACTGGGGCAGCATGGACCAGGAGCTGGTGCAGCGCATGATGGATGAGAACGCCCGCGCCCCCAGGCCCAGGGATACGGAAGAGATCACCCGCGAGATCATGGTGGTCTCCGCCCTGGAGAACGCCCGGCGGGCGCAAGAGCTGGGACTGGGGCGGGACCGCATCGTGCTCTCGTGCAAGATGAGCGGGGTGCAGGACCTGATCGCCGTCTACCGGGAGCTGGCGGCCCGTTGTGACTACGCCCTGCATCTGGGGCTGACCGAGGCCGGCATGGGCAGCCGGGGCATCGTCGCCTCCACCGCCGCCCTGGCGGTGCTGTTGCAGCAGGGCATCGGCGACACCATCCGGGTCTCCCTGACCCCCGAGCCCGGCGCGTCGCGCACGGAGGAGGTGGTGGTGGCCCAGGAGATCGTGCAGGCCCTGGAGCTGCGGAGCTTCACCCCCATGGTGGTGGCCTGCCCCGGCTGCGGCCGCACCAGCAGCATGGATTTCCAGCAATTGGCCAAGGACATCCAGCTCTACCTGCAACAGCGCATGCCGGTCTGGCGCAGGGAATTCCCCGGCGTGGAGAACATGTCGGTGGCGGTGATGGGCTGCGTGGTCAACGGTCCCGGCGAGAGCCGCCACGCCAACATCGGCATCAGCCTGCCCGGCAGCGGCGAAAGCCCGGCCGCCCCGGTGTACGAGGACGGGGAGAAGACCGCGACCCTCAGGGGCGACAACATCGCCGGAAAATTCCAGAAAATCATCGAACGCTACGTTCACTCCCATTATGGGGCGGCCTGATGGCCATTCTTCAATAGCCGCCATGAAAGGGAGTGCAGGCTTTTGCCCGCGCTGCTCATTACCCTGAACCATGCCTCTGGTCACCCTGCATAACCTCCAGCTGAGCTTCGGCGGCCCCCTGCTGCTGGACAACGTCAACCTGAGCATCGACCGGGGCGAGCGTATCTGCCTGCTCGGGCGCAACGGCGCGGGCAAGTCCACCCTGATGAAGCTCATCGCCGGCGAACTCCGGCCGGACGACGGCGAGATGGTGGTGGAGAAAGGGGCGCGTATCGTGCGCCTCGGCCAGGAGGTCCCCCGGGACATCACGGGTTCCGTGTTCGATGTGGTGTCCGCCGGCCTGGGCGAGGTGGGGGAGCTGGTCCGGGAATATCACCGCCTCAGCGCCCGCCTGGGTGTGGAGGGCGGCGACCGCTTGCTGGAGCGGCTGTCGCGCGTGCAGCATGAGCTGGAGGCGGCCGGCGGCTGGCGGACGGAACAGCGGGTGGAGTCGGTCGTCTCCCGCCTCGGCCTGGATGCGGATGTGGAGTTCGCCGCCCTCTCCGGGGGTCTCAAGCGGCGGGTGCTGCTGGCCCGCGCCCTGGTGTTGGAGCCGGATCTGCTGTTGCTGGACGAGCCCACCAACCACCTGGATATCGCCGCCATCGAATGGCTGGAGGAATTCATGCTCGGCTATGGCGGCAGCCTGTTGTTCATCACCCACGACCGCATGTTCCTGCGCCGGCTGGCCACCCGCATCATCGAGCTGGACCGGGGGCGGCTCAGCGACTGGCCGGGGGACTTCGACAACTTCCTGCGCCGCAAGGAAGAGGCGCTGAACGCGCAGGCCCTGGAGAACGCCCGCTTCGACAAGAAACTGGCCCAGGAGGAGCAGTGGATACGCCAGGGCATCAAGGCCCGGCGCACCCGCAACGAGGGCCGGGTGCGGGCCCTCAAGGCCATGCGGGAGGAGCGCGGCCGGCGGCGGGAGCGCACCGGCAGGGTGAAGATGGAACTCCAGGACGGGGAGCGTTCCGGCAGGCTGGTGGTGGAGGCGGAGGGGGTGAGCTACGCCTGGGAGGACAGGCCCGTGATCCGGGACTTTTCCACCAGCATCCTGCGTGGCGACAAGATCGGGATCATCGGTCCCAACGGCTGTGGCAAGACCACCCTGCTCGGCCTGCTGCTGGGCCGGCTGCAACCGGACGCCGGCCGCATCAAGCTGGGGGCCAGGCTGGAGGTGGCCTACTTCGACCAGCTCCGCGCCGCCCTGGACGAGGACAAGTCCGTCCAGGACAACGTGGGCGGCGGCAGCGACCAGGTCATGGTCAACGGCCGGTCCAGGCATATCATCGGCTATCTCCAGGATTTCCTGTTCACCCCCGAACGGGCGCGCACCCCGGTCCGCGCCCTGTCCGGCGGGGAGCGCAACCGGCTGCTGCTGGCCAGGCTCTTCACCCGGCCCTGCAACGTGCTGGTGATGGACGAGCCCACCAACGACCTGGACGCCGAGACCCTGGAACTGCTGGAAGAGCTGCTGCTGGACTATGCAGGCACCCTGTTGCTGGTCAGCCATGACCGCGCCTTCCTCAACAATGTCGTCACCAGCACCCTGGTGTTCGAGACCGGCGGCCGGGTGAACGAATACGTGGGCGGCTATGACGACTGGCTGCGCCAACGCCGGTCCCACACGCCGGCAAGGCCGAAGCCGGAGAAAAAAGAGGCCGCCCGGCCCAAACCGAAGGCGCCGTCCAAAAAGCTCAGCTACAAGGACCAGCGGGAACTGGAGGGCCTGCCCGGGCTGATCGAAGCGCTGGACGCCGAGCTGGAGGCCATTCAGGCCGAAATGGCCGACCCCTCGTTCTACAAAGGCGATCACGAAAAGGTCGCCGCGGCCAACAGGCGGTTGGCCGAAGTGGAAGCGCGGCTCGATGCCGCCTATGCGCGCTGGGAGGAGCTGGAGGGGTCAGCCGGGGCCTGAAGAGAGGCCGTCCTCCCTGACCGGGATGCCGTGCCTGTCCATGTAGGCGCGGATCCTCGAGGCGTGGTTCTTGTCGTCCCGGTTCAGACGTTGAAATATCTTATGCAAAGAGGAGCCCTCCTCTTTGTCCATGAATTGCTGGAAATGAATCTCCCCTATGGATGCTTCCAGCCCCAGGGCGGCGTTGAAGGCATCCTCTTCCGTGGGGGGCGTGCGCTGGTATTTCCCGGTGAGCGCGAGGATATTGGCATTGGTTTCTTCCAGCTCCCGCAGCCGGGATGACAGCAGGTCGGTGGGAAACCGGCCGGTCGGCACGAAGTGTTCCCTGGCGGAGCGGATCAGGGCGGCGTGGTTGTTCTCCTCGATGTGCAGCGCCCACCAGAAGGCCTTATGCTCGGGGAAGACTCTATGGAACAGGAAATAAAGCTGCGCCGTATTGAGTTCGAGCTGAATGGATTGGTCGGTGATGCGTGATAATGCTATATCCATCATGCTTGCCTCTTGAGTTCATTGCCGCCGCAACAGGATCTATGTCGCCGCTTGCCGGGGGTCCGGCTCGGTGAGGGGGTAGGCGAGCTCGATTTCATCCAGGGCTTTTCCCGGCCCCGGGGGGGACAATTGCGCATAGGAGGCCAACCGGGTGGCGGGAATGTCGCCCGCGATCCCGGGTATTTCCGAGAGCCTGACCCCCTGGCGCACCAGATAGGCGAGATAGCTGTGTTGCAGGGCCGCCGCGTTCACCCGTTCGGGGTCGGGGAGCCCGGCGTCCACCGCGGCCAGGGTGAGGATGGCCGCCAGGTCATCCGGGGTGAGCGGGTCCGGGGCCGGTTCTTGCCCGGAAGAGGCGGTTTCGCAAAACAGCTCCAGGACCGTTGGCGCCAGCGCAATGGTGCGCGCCTGGCCGCCTGGCACCCGAAGCCGGCCGGTTGCAAAGTCGAAACAATCCGCATCCACCCTGGTGGCCTCCTCCGGTGACAGGCCGCTCATCAGCAGGGCGATCAGCCGCTTGCCGGTTCGATCCGCCTGTTTGAATACCTGCCGGATTTCCCCGGCATCCAGTTCGGTGTCCGCCAGTTGCTGCAGCGCGGGCCTGGCCTTTTCGGCGATGGCGACGGGGGGCGCGGACGGGTGGGATATGGCCGGCTGCTGTTGGGTGTAGATGCGCACCCCCGCCAGGGTCCGGCCTTCTGGCCTTTCCTCCCGGCGCAAGAGAAACTCCACCAGCCAGACGGCGAACAGGGCCGTCAGCAGGGACGCGGCCAGGGCGATGGCGGCGTCGCGCAGGTACTGGGGCCGCACCGGGGTGACGGGGAGCTGGGCGTATTCCAGCACGTTTACCTGGGGGAATTTCTGGCGGTTTTCCACCTCGATGGCCACCAGGCGCTCCTCGGTGGTGCGGTAGAGTTCTTCCAGGCTGGCCAGATCCTCCTGCAGCGCCTCGTGTTCCGCGAAACGGGCGGTAAACCGGGTGGCCTTGCTCTTGTGGTCTTTTAGCTGGGTCTGCAGCTCTTTTACCGATTGCCGGGCGGTCGCCAGCTTTTGCTCCGCCTCGGCCAGCACGATTTTGCGGCCGTATTCGACCTTTGCCGCGATCTCTTTCTGGACCTCCTTCAATTGCTTGGGAACGATCTTGAGGTTGGGGTCGACGGAGATAAATTCGTCGGTATAGCGGCGCCTCAGGGCAATGAGCTTTTCCCGCAGGGCCTGGGCGCTGGCTTCCAGCGCGGCCAGGCTGCTTTGCTCCTCCTTGGGCACCACGGGTTTGCCCTTGGCGATGGCCTTGCGAATGGCGTCCAGTTCCGCCCTGGCTCTTACCTCCTCTTCACTGGCGGTATTGAGCGCGGTGGTCAGGCCCTTCAGCCGGGCAATGACCTGGTTTTCGTCGCGTCCCATGCTGAGGATGTTGTTTTCCCGGCGGAATCTGTCCAGCTCGGCGCGCTTGGCCTCGAGCTTGGCGGCCAGGGCCTGATATTGCTCCTGCAGGGCCTCGGTCGTCGCCCCCGTGGCCTCCTTGATCTTGCGGGCGCGCATTTCGAGATAGACGTTCACCCAGGTGTTCACCACCCTGGGCAGCAGCTCGGGAACCGGCCCTTCCGCGCTCAATTTGACGATATTGGTGTCGGCGAGGGGATCGACGGACAGCATCCCCTGAAGCCGGGCGACGCTGTTGACGGGCCCGGCGTCGTCCCCGGCCTCCAGTCTCTCCAGCACCTCCTGCAGCAGGGGCTGGCCCAGCAAAAGCTGGCGCTGGATGCTGACGTGCTGGATATCCGCCGCGGCCCCAGGCTGGTCCACCGCAGGCATGGCGACCGTGAGCAGGGCGGCCGTGGCGCGGTAGACCGCCGGCCGGGAATAGGTGTAAAACAGCCCGGCGGCGGCGCACAGGACGAACATGGCCAGGAAGACCAGGAGGCGCCGTGATCTGCGCCCGGACTTCAGTCCGGGCCCTGCGGCGGCGGAAGGCCCCTGGATCACCTCAATGGTCGGGAGTTGCTCAGGCATCGTACCGGGTTGTTTCGTTGTGCGCTCGGGCCATCTTACAACAATAAAAGTGAATAAATGTGTATTTATAGTTGAATATGGTATATGGTAGCCCGCAGTGCAGTTTTTTCTTGTAGTGGTTCCGGCAGTTCCTCGCAGTGTATACAGCAGACCCTCCCGTGATTTCTAAGTAATAATCTGCACATCAATACATTGTTCATCCCTAATATATGAGGTAACCAGAATGGCTACAGGTACAGTAAAGTGGTTCAACGACAGCAAGGGCTTCGGTTTTATCGCCCCCACCGATGGCAGTGATGACGTATTCGTTCATCATTCCGCTATACAGGGCGGCGGTTTCAAATCCCTGGCCGAGGGGCAGCAGGTGACGTTCGACGTCGAGAACGGCCCCAAGGGTCTCAGCGCGGCCAATGTGGTCCCGCAATAGACCCGGGCGGTCCTGGACCCCGAAAAACCCCCGCCGCATGGCGGGGGTTTTTTTTGCGGATTCCGGTCTGGAGATACGGTAGGAGCGGCGCCCCGCCGCGATTGGGGCTCGCGGACACCCCCAAATCCTGAAGATATGTCGAGCCTGCTTCGCGGCGGGGCGCCGCTCCTACCGGGTGGCGTCAAAAGCCGTAGCGCATTGCAAAATAGACGTTGTCGTTGTTCTGGAACTGGCCGAGAAAGGTCTGCGGCTTGTCTCCCCAGAATATATTGCCTCCGAGTTCGAGGGAAAGGTGATCGTCATACTTGTAATGGACCTTGGGGCGGAGATAGCCGTCATCGTCCGACGGTGAATAGAAGGTGAACAGGGACCAGATGAGGTTCTGGTTCATGGTCAGCCAGGTCAATCTCAGCGTAAGCTCCTGGCGGCTCCGGTGGGCCGGATCCGTGCCGGCGGGAAGCGTCCGCCGGTAGGCGCCGTAGTCCTCCATGCGCTTGAGGTAATACTGCAGGCCAAGGGTCAGGTCGGTGGCGAGTTCACGTTCGAATCCCAGCAGGAGGCGCTGTTCGCTGTTGTTGATCATGGGATCCTTTCCATTGCGGTCGTCCCTGGAATCATAATAACCCCACTCGGCATTGGCGATGCCGCCGGCCAGGGGCCCGCGTATGCTGGCGCCGTATACGTCCAAGTCGGGGAAGATGGCACGGCCGCTGACGGGGTCGTTGCCGCCGGGGCTTTTCCAGAAGCCCCGGTATCCATACAGGGCCAGTTCGTAGGCGCCGAGGTTGCGGTAAAGGCGCAACGCCAGTTCGTCATCGTGGAACCATTGGTTCGGTTGCTTTACTTTGGTAATGGCGTCCGTTCCGCCGATGCGCCCAAGGGTTGCGTTGTAATAGGAGACCCTCGACCCATCGATGTACCGGTCGGCGTCGAAGCGGGGCGTATAAATGAGATTCAGATTGACGATGGGGTTGAACAGGGAGACCTTGACGGCGTCGGAAGGCGCCTTGAGATACTCGACATCCCGGCCCATCAGGAAGGCGTGCCAGTCCTTGGGAAACAGATCGTTGATGAAAATGAGATCGCCGGTTCCCCAGGTGAGGATCTGGCGGCCCAGTTTTACGTCCATGAAATCGATGGGGGAGAAGGCGATACTGGCTTCACGCAGATCGAGCCAGCCCTGGCCGTTTTCCGGCTCGATGCCCCGGTCATGGGCGACATCGTCATAGATAAAATCGCCGGTCAGTCTGATCGTGGCCGCCGGGAATGCCTTGTCCATTTTGATCTGAAGGCGCGCTTCGTTCAGCGGCCGGTTTTCCAGGTAGGAGTGTGAATCGAGCCATTCACCCACACGCAGGTCCAGAAAGCCGCTGATCTCCAGTGAAGATGCCTGTACCTCACTTTCTTCGAGAGCATCCATCGCGCCGCCATCCAGGCCCGGGGGAAGGTCCGGTTCCGCGTCGCCCAGCCCCAGGCCGCTTGGCAGGGACGGCTCCTCCCCCCCCAGCCCCATGGGCAATGCCGGTTCCTCCCCATAAGCGCTGATGCTCAGCAGGAGCATCAGCAGAAATCCGCGGCCCGCATGGAGCTTCCTGCAGGCTGCGGATTGTTTTCCACTATCCATTATCTAGAATAATCTCCTGACAACTGACAACTGACAACTGACAACTGACAACTGACAACTGACAACTGACAACTGACAACTGACAACCCCTAAACCCACTATCGCAGCAGCTTTCTCGGCGCCTTGCGCAAAAAGCGCTCGGTAAACAAGGCGTCATCCAGTCCAATATTGTATTCAACCTTGGTGTACGCCATTACGGTTGCACTGCCCGTTCTCAGGTTTTCCATCCTGGCCTTGGTGACGGTGGGGAAGCCCTGGATGGTTTTTACCTCCAGGGCCCTGGCCACGCGGTATTTGGTTCCGGCCTTGTCATAATACTCCACCTGCACCGGGATGAAGCTGGTTTTATGGATAAACATCTTGTAATAGGCGAACTCCACGGCGGCGGGATCCTTGGGGGTGTTTTTTATCACATAATAATTCTTGGTGGTCTCCACCAGTTCATGGTTGTCCTCATCCAGACTGCGGCCTGAGACATCCTCATAAAAAAAGTCGGAGCCCACGAAGCTGGTGCGCTTGTCCGTGGCGGCGATGCGCTTTACCAGATCCAGGGCCGGCAGATAGAGCCAGCGGTCGTCGTCCCGGTCCAGGTGTTTCCACACCAGAAAGGCCATCTTGTTGACATCGGCCGGCCGGTGGAAATAGACATAAAATTTTTGTCCGCCCAGATAGGCGTGGTTTTCCAACGCATCGCTCCCGGATTCATCCAGCCGCAATATGGTCAGCCGCCGCTTGCGTATGCGGCCCTGGCTGTCGGTGATGGTCATTTTGACCTGGGCGCGGCCATCCTGTCCCTGGTAATAGGCGGTCAGGTTGGCGTGGTGAACGATCTCGTCCACCGTCGGTGCGGCGCTGGCGGGGAAGGAGAGGGTCAATGTCAAAAGGGCCAATAAAAATCCAGGCGGGCGCCGACTGCTCATAGCTGTTCCTCCAATCTTTTCAGAAATGCTTCTTGAAGATATATTAGACTATGCTAATATATTAATCAATTGTTGTAATACGCCGTTTATGCGGGAGCATTGAAATGAGTATAGAACGCATCGTACTGGCGTTTGCCGGAACAGCCATTCTGACCAGCCTGGTCCTTTCCCATTTACACTCGCCCAACTGGTTATGGCTTGCGGCCTTCGTCGGGGCCAATATGCTGCAATCCGCCTTTACGCGGTTTTGCCCCTTGGCCATTTTGCTGAAGAAGCTGGGTAAAAAGCCCGGCCCGGCGTTTGAATGATGCCGTGGATTCAACTGGTAAGTGAAAAACCTTGGGAGGTTAGCCATGATTAAAGAGAATGTTGGCGGTCTCGACCGCATATTGCGTTTTGCCATTGGAATGGGACTGATCGGGTGGGGTATCATCACCCAGAATCTGTGGGGAGCCATCGGCGCCATCCCCGTGGTCACCGCCGTCATCGGCTGGTGTCCCGCCTATACCAGCCTCGGGATTTGCACGGGCAAGAAGTGCAAAACATAGGGGAACCCTGGTCAGTCCAGCGTTTCCAAAGGGATAGCCGCAATTTTTTCCTGGCTGTGTCTGATTGATCCTCCTGGATCAATCAGACTTTCCGTCATGAGCTCACGAGGGAAGAACCATGAAGAGAGTACTGCTGCTGACTGCCATGTTCTACTGTGTTCCCGCCGCCCTGGCGGATGCGGGGGATCTCGATCAGCGTGCCGCCGAAAGCCGCGCTGTCGTCAAGGAATTCATGGGCGCGCTGAAGGGGCAGCTCAAGGCCGCGTTGAAGGAGGGCGGCCCCGTAAAGGCCATCGAGGTCTGCAATGTCAGCGCCCCGGCGATCGCCATGGCCCAGTCCAAAAAGCATGGCTGGAAGATTGGGCGCACCAGCCTGAAGCTGCGTAATCCCGCCAATGCCCCGGACGCCTGGGAAAGGAGCGTGCTGGAAGAGTTTGAGGCCCGCAAGGCGGCGGGAGAAGATCCGAAGCTGATGGAGCATTACGAGCTCGTCAGCCAGGACGGCAGGCAGGTTTTCCGTTATATGAAGGCCATCCCCACGGCGGAGAAGCCCTGCCTGGCCTGCCATGGCGCAAAGATCCGGCCCGAAGTGGCGAAGATCCTGGACAGGCTCTATCCGCAGGACCAGGCGCGGGGCTTCCGGGCGGGGGATATCCGCGGCGCCTTCACCATCACCCAGCCCATGTGAAATTGAGTGCCTGGAGGAGATCATGATGAAAACAGTGAAGACCACATTTACCACCGGCATGCTGGCCCTTGCCTTATGGGTGGGCGGGATAGCGGTTCTCCTTGTCGCCACGGAGGCAGCGGCGGATCAAACCCGGGCCGCCCTTATCGATATCCCCAATGCACGCATGCCGTCGCCCGGCATCCTGACCGGCGGACAGCCGTCCGTGGCGCAGGTCGAACAGGCCAAGGCGGCCGGTTATAAAACCATTGTCAATCTCCGCACACCGGGAGAGAGAGGCGCCTGGGACGAGGCCGCCAAGGCGAAGGAGCTGGGGATGAACTATATCGCCATCCCGGTGGCCGGGGCCGCGGGAGTGAACATGGAAAACACCAGGGCCCTGATGAAGGTGCTCGGGGACAAGTCCAACTACCCGGTGATGATTCATTGCGCCAGCGGGAATCGCGCTGGCGCTCTGTTTGCGTATAACGCCGCGGTCATCGAAGGCAAGCCCATGGAAGAGGCGTTGCGCATCGGCCGCAATGCGGGGCTGACTTCATTGGAGCCGATGGTCCGGCGGATTCTTGAACAAAGGTAGGCAGCGATCATTCGGAAACGGTGCTGCTTTCTTCGCGGCTGAAGCCGCTCCCACTGTAGCGTCCGCGCCACGGATGCCGCTGGCGCCCGACCGGGTTTATTGTTTCACCGGCCGCTTCTGGAGTTTGCGCTGCAGGGTGCGGCGGTGCATGCCGAGCTTTCTCGCGGTGGCGGAGATGTTGCCGCCGGTCTCATTCAGGGCCCGCTGAATGTGCTCCCACTCCAGCCGCTTCAGGGACATGGCCATGGCGTCGGTATCCACCGGCTGGCTGTTGTCCGCCTTGTCGAAGGCGGCGAGAATGCTTTCCACATCCGCCGGTTTCGCCAGGTAGTTGACGGCGCCCTCCTTTATGGCCTGCACCGCCGTGGGGATGCTGCCGTAGCCGGTCAGCACAATGGCCTTCATGTCCCCGTTCAGGGCGAGAAAGGGTTTGATCAGGTGAAGGCCGGAACTCCCTTCCAGCTTGAGGTCGATCACCGCATGGGTGGGTTGGAATTCCTCCGCCGTCTTCAGCGCCTGGTCCGCGTCGTGCGCGGTGGCCACGGAGTAGCCGCGCCGGGTCAGCGCCTGTTCGAGCACGGAGCAAAAGGTAACGTCGTCATCGACAATGAGGAAACGATCACTGGCCTGCATCGGTATTGCCTTCGGTAATAATCAACTCGTGCAAAGGTAGTTTGACTTCGGTGCGGGTTCCTCCTTCAGAGCGGTTCTTGAGCAGGACCTGTCCGCCGAAGCGCCCCAGGCTGGCGTTGGAAAGCACCAGCCCGATGCCAAAACCCGACTCCTTGGTGCTGAACGGAACCCGGCCTGCCTGCCCGGCCTGCTCCGGGGTTATGCCCCTGCCTTCGTCGTCGATCCTGACCACCAGCTCCCGGCTTGCATTGGACAGGGTGATGCCGATATGTTTGCGGCCGTTTTCCACGGTGGCGTCCGCGGCATTGTTCAGCAGATTGGTGATGGATTGGGCAATGGTCTGTTCCGCCAGAATGGCGGGGTTCCGGAAGGGCTCAAGATAGGTCACCTCGAACTCGATCTCCGGGCGGACCACCTGCCACTGGTCGAACAGCTTGTCGAAGAAGTCCCGTAACGGCATGGCGCGCCCCCCTTCGCTGCGGCTATGGCCGGCGCTGTCGAGCAGGTCCTTGATCCTCTCCTTGCAAATGTCGATCTGCTTCTTGATCAGGATCAGGTCCGGGCGTATGGATTCACTTTGCTCCGGCTGGTCCAGGAGTTCGTCCACCACCATGGTCATGGTGGACAGGGGGGTGCTGATTTCGTGGGCCACGCCGGCGGCCAGGGTCCCCATGGCCACGATTTTCTCATTGCCCAGGGCCTCTTCCCGCGCCTTCGCCAGGGATCTGTCCCGCTGGCGCACGGCGCTTGAGATGCCGGCGACGAAGATGGCCATCAGGGCGGCGCTCAGCATGAAATTCACCCACATGCCGAAGATGTGGGCGTTGAAGTCCCCGCCGAAATCCTCATGAATGGGGGGCAGGGGAGTGTAATAGAGCATCAGGAATGAATAGTATCCGATGCACATCAGGGAAATGACCCAGACATAGCGCGCGGGCAGGGCCGCGGCCGCGATGGCTATGGGTATCAGGTAGAGGGAGACGAAAGGATTGGTAGCGCCCCCGGACCAGTACAGCAGGAAGGTGAGGGCGGTGGCGTCGATGGCCAGGTTCAGGAATACCTCCATGTGGGTCACCGCCCAGGGCTGTCCCAGGCGCCAGTATGCCGCCAGGTTCCAGATGCTCAGGCCAGCGATGGTGAGCAGCATGGGCGTGAGCCGCAGATCCATCGACAGCTTCCACACCGCCAGGGAGATGACCGTGATCTGACCCAGGATGGTAAAGGTGCGCAGCCAGAACAGGGCCTTGAGGCTCCCGGTGGGCGACATGGATGTGATGGCTTTGAAGCGGGTCACTTTCTCAGTACTACAAAAATGATATGCATAATAAACGCTTATCCGGTACTGGTTGGCCCCCTGCGACAAAATGTCGCGCATTGGCCGGTTATGCGGCAAGAGACTGCATTTTACCCTCTTTCCAACGGTCGGGAGCGTGGCTGAGACGCCCATGCTCCATTCAACGCAGGGAATCCAGATGGGCCAGCCACTGCCGGGCCGTCTTCTCTACACCAGTGTGCTTCAGGGCCAGGGCAAAAGACTTCCTCGCCTGCTCCCAGTCCCTGAGTTCATACTGGACCATCCCAAGCAGCATCAACGCCTTGCCTTTTTCCTTATGATGTCCTTTTCGTGCCACCAGCCCTTGCAAAATATGCATTGATTCCCGCCACTGGCTGGTCTCCGCCAACAGCCGGGCCAGTTGCAGGGAGAGGCTGTACTTATTGGAAATCCTTGCGGCCCTCTTCAGGGTTGCAATGGCCTTGTCCAGTTCCCGGGCGCGGATCCAGGCGGTGGCCAGTAATCCCAGGGTCTTTTCAGTGCCGTCGATGCGGCCGCGCTCGATCTCTTTCTGCAGTAATGCTCCGGCCTTGTAGGGGATGTCCAGGAAAAGGTAGAGCTGCACCAGTCGGCCCAGGTCCTTCTCCTGCGTCAACAGGCCACGATTGTAGGCCAGTTCCAGGGTGGCCAGCCCCTTCTTGTAATGCTTCAAGGCCAGGTGGATGCCGGCCAGTTGACGCCAATAGGCCGCCTTGTGTGGAAACAGCCGGATCATCCGCTCCAACAGGGGAACGCAGTCTCCAAGTCGGTCCAGCTCATAATGGGCGCCCAGCAATGACTGGTACCACTGCTCCTTGGGGGCGGCGCTCAGCGCTATCGCCCGCTCCAATACCGGTATGGCCTCGGCATAACGTTCCAGCCGGAGGTAGGCGCTGGCCTGCAGCACATAGGCCGCCGGCTCCTTGACATCGGCCTGTTCCAGCCAGGCATCCATGGCGGCAATGGCCTTTTCGTAGGCATCGACCGACATATAGAGCTGGGCCAGGTCATAGCGTAGATTCTGTTGCTGTTCGGGGGGCAGGGCCTGTTGCGCCAGGCTCAGCTCGAACCAGGTGATGGCGCCGGGGTAGTCGCCGACGCCGGCATAGGCGTATCCCAGTGTCTGGGCGGCGATGGCCTTTTCATAATTCTTCCCCTCCAGTCCGGACAGCAGTTCCTTCAGCAGGGTGATTGCTTCCCGGTTGCGCGACTCATCCATGAGCTGTTGGATCCCGCTCAGCCGGTCATAGGTTTGTTGTGACAGGGTGTAGGAGGGCGTTTGTTCAGCCTGGACAGGTTCCGCCAGGCCGGCCGCAAGGATCAGGCAGGCGGTAGCCAACCGGTGGATGGCATGACGTGCCGTCATGATGCCGGACCGCGTCTCTGGTTGAGCCTGAAATCCAATACTTGAACCGCCTTCACGGAAACTGGCCTGCCGTCCTGGATGCGGGGTTTGAACTTCCATTTATAGATGGCCTGAACGGCGGCCTGATCGAATACCCCGGAGGGCTGTGATTCCAGTACGACGGCATCCTGGACGGCGCCGGTCTCGGTGATGCGGAAGGACAGCTTCACCCAGCCTTCGATTCCCCGCTGGGCCGCGCGGTAGGGGTACCTTGGCGGCGTCCTGGAAACCGGCATGAAATCACGGTCGACGGACGCGCGCGCCACCGGCCCGAGATAGGGCCCGCCATCGAGCTTGAAGGGCACATCGATGGGTTGGGCCTGGAAGTCCATTGCCGGGGCCTCGAGTTTGATCTCCTGGCGCGAGAGATTGAGCTCCGGCGCCGGGGGCGGCCTCTCCGCTTCGGCCAACTCCTCGGGCAATCGCTGCTTGAGCCTGACTTCATTCTCTTGGCGCTTGATCCGGGTGAACTCCACCACCGGCAGGGCGGCCTTGGGTCCCGTTTCCGGCAGATCATGGGTCACCAGGGTCTGCATCAGCCAGACCAGGAGCAGCGTAATGGCGATCCCCGCCGGCAGCGCCACCAGCTGGCGCAGGATCATGGCGAGGCGGGCTCCGTGGCGATGGCGACATTGGTCACCCCCGCCAGGCGCACCTGGTCCATCACTTTCACCAGCAGGCCGATCTGGGCGCTGCGGTCTCCCTGGATGATCACGGCGCCCTCCGGGTTTTGGGCGCGCAGGCGCTCGATGGCGGCCCGCACGGCGCGTATGTCCACCGAATGCCTGTCGATCCAGATTTCGCCCCCCGCATTTATGGCGATCAGGATGTTGCTGCTCTCCCTGGGTTTTGCAGTCTGGGCCTGGGGCCGGTCGACCTCTATCCCGGATTCCCTGACAAAGGAGGTGGTCACCACAAAAAAGATCAACATGATGAAGACGATATCCAGCATGGGCGTCAGGTTGATATCCGCCTCTTCATGGGCTGTTTCCACATGCCGCTTCATGCCGTCCCCCTGAGGCTCAATTCATCGGACAGCCGCCCCAGGGCACGCCTGGTCCGGGTTTCCAGCAGCGCCGAAAAATAGAGGCCGGGCAGCGCCACCACCATGCCCGCCATGGTGGGTATGGTGGCCCGGGAAATGCCGGAGGCCATGGCCCGCGCGTTCCCGGTCCCCAGCACCGCCATGACGTCGAATACCTGGATCATGCCGGTCACGGTGCCGAGCAGACCCAGCATGGGGCAGATGGCCACCAGGGTCCTGATCAGGCCCAGGTTGCGCCGCAGCAACAGATCCGCCTCGCACAGCAGCATGCGCCGCAGCCGGTGGGCGTCCGCAGAGGTGCGGTCCCTGCGTTGCCGCCAGGAGGCGATCATGCCGGCCGTATGGTTCGGGAAGGCGCCCCACAGAAACCAGAAGCGTTCGCTCACGAGAAACCAGAGCAGGCAGCTCACTCCCCCTATCGCCCACAGCACCCCGCCGCCCGCGTCCATGAACGAGCGGATGGCCTGGATGGTTTCGTGGATAGAGCTCATCGGCCCGGCCTGCTCTGGCGGAGGGTCACCAGCAGCCCGGCTGTCTGCTCATCCAGGATCTGCACCAGGGCCTTGCTGCGGGTGCTGATCAGGGTGTGCATGAAGAGCAGCGGCACGGCGACGACCAGGCCGAGCACGGTGGTGATCAGGGCCTGGGAGATGCCGTCCGCCATCAGCCTGGGGTCCCCCGTCCCGAACAGGCTGATGGACTGGAAGGTGAGGATCATGCCGGTGACCGTCCCCAGCAGCCCCAGCAGCGGCGCCACCCCGGCCAGCAGTTTGATCAGCGCCTGGCCGCGGGTCAGCCCCGGCATCTCGCGCACAATGGCCTCGTCCAGTTGCATTTCGAGCTCGTCCAGGGCCTCGTCCGGATTGGCGGCCGCCACCGCCAGGACCCGCCCCAGGGGGTTGTTTTCCCTGGGCGTTTCCGGGCTTTTGATCTGGGCCCGCACGCGCAGGCCGACCAGGCCCAGCCAGGCCAGACGAAACAGCACGATCGCCAGGCCCAGGGCCCCCAGGGCCAGGATGATGTAGCCGATCAGCCCCCCCTGGCGTATGCGTTCCATCAGGGTCGGCGTCTGTACCAGCAGGCCCAGCAGGGAGCCCCGGCTGGGGTCGATGACGGCCTCGGTCATCCCGCCTGCGGCCCGTTCCAGGGCCGCTGCCGTGTCCTGGTCTGCATCCGGGGGTTGCCGGGACAGTTCCACCAGCTTTCCCGATTCCGGCTGGAATTGCAGGTAGCGGCCGCCGGAAACCGCCGTGAACAGGCCGATGCGGGTGACCCGGCGCTGCCGGGAAATGCCATCCGCCCCGACCACCTCGAAGGGAAAGGAAAAAACCCGCCCCGACTCCTGGATCTCCTGTTGCAGCAACAGCCAGAACTTCTCCAGTTCATTGACGTCCGGCAGTCTGCTGCTGCGGGCCAGCCGGTCCAGCCATGCCGACCGTTGCGGGTACTGGGCTGAAACCAGCGACTCCCTGGCGTGGGCCCGAAAGTCCCCCGCCACTTGCCGCACGGTGCCGAACAGCTCACCCAGGTTGCCCACCTTGCCCTGGAGCGCCTGGGTCAGTTTGCGGATTTCCTCTTCGTTGCCGCTGAATCGCCGCTTGAGAGACTCAGCGCGCGCCTTTTCCGCCGCGAGCCGCTTGCGTATATCCTTCAGCAGACGCTGCTGCCTGTCTTTCCTCGCCAGAAACTCCGCCGCGCGCCGCTCCCGGACCGCCGCTTCCCGTTTGTGCAGGCCCTGTACCTGTTCGACCAGCTCACTGAAGTCGATCTGCTCCCCGGCGGCCAGGGCTCCGGGACAGAGCAATATCCCTCCGATCAGGAAAGTCCGCAGCCTAATCATTCCCGTGCTCCGGCGCCGGGACCGGCAGGCGCAACAGATCGGGGGCGGCCTGCTTGCGGGCCATGCGCAACCCCCTGCGCACCGCCGGCCTGTACCTTGCGGGGAGTTCGCTCCAGCCCTTTTTCTCCGGGTCCCAATAGCCCGCCTGGCCTCCATCCAGGGTCAGGTAATAGAGCCCCACCCGGCCGACCCGCAGGAAATCGACCAGACGGCGGCCGTTCCCCGTGGTCTGCTCCGCGCGGTACGCCTCCAGTACCCGCCCGTATTCCATCTCTATCTGGTAGGCCTCCAGCACGCGGCGGTATTTCTCCGCCACGCTCACATCGGCCCGGTCCATCAGGGCCCTCAGTTGCGCAACGCGGGCGGTTCGCTCATCCGGCAGGAAGGGGATGTCCCGTTGGATGAACAAATCCAACTGCTCGATCATGCGCAGCATCAGGGGCACGATTTCGCGCTGGGTGAGCTCGATGTCCGTCATCTGTTCGTGCAGCGAGGCCTTTTCCTCTTCCTGGGAGCGCACCAGCCGCTCGACCTGGTCGTTGTAGGTCCGGAGGGATTCCAGCTCCCGGCTCGCGCTCTGGTACTCCTCAAGCATTTTCCTGGCCTTGTCGTCCAGGCGTTCGATTCTTGTCTGTAACTTCTGCTCCTCCCGGTTATTGGAAATACTCAGCTCCATGGACAGCCCCAGCTCATCCGCCGCCTTCACCATGCCGGCGCCGAGCAGGATGAACAGGCCGAGAAGCGGGAGCAGGCCGGTGGTTTTGTTATGTCGGTAAGGCAAGATGGGGCCTCGAAGTCTGTCAGTTTGTTGTCCGGTCAGAAATGGCGGTTTTTTCATCGCGCACTTGCTTTTTGGACGGGCATCAGTCCAGGCTCACATTCAACCGCGCCCACAGGCTACGTCCCGGCTCGTTGATCTTTCCGTCCACCACGAAACCGGTCACCGGCGAGCCGCTGCGGTTGAGATGCTCGTAATAGGTGCGGTCGAAAATGTTGTCCATGCCGAAGGCGAGATCCAGGTGCGGGTTGGGCTTGTACGAGCCCTCCATGGAGTAGACGGCATAGCCCGGCGTCGGCTCGTCGTTGTCCACCGCCAGGGTGTTGCCGTAGTCGGGATGGATGCGGTTTTGGTGATGGACGAAACGACCGGTCAGGCCGAATGAATAAGGGCCGCTCGAATAGGTCAGCCCCAGGCGTCCCGTGAGGGGAGGGGTCTGGGCCAGGGGCACGTCCTGGGTGATGTTCTTTGCGTACACATGGGCAATGTCCGCGGTCAGGGTCCACTCCCGGCTCAACTGGTAGGAGAGGGCCATTTCACCGCCCATGCGCACCGCCTCCACATTCGAGGCCGCCACGCCGTTGTATGCAAGGATGAAGTCGTCGATTTTGCTGTAAAAAAAGGACAGCTCCGCACTGAGGCGGTCGCCCTGGTACTGGAACATCACATCGAGTTCCGTATTCCGCTCCCGGCTCAAATCAAAGCCGTCGAGGCTGTACACCTCCCAGTAATCCGCCCCCCGCTGGGCGTGGCCGATGCCCGCAGCCATGCGCAGAGGGGCCTTGGGAAAGCTGTGTTCAAGCCGGAGAAAACCGGATCGCAGGTGCTGGGTCCGGCGCTTGTTGGCGCCGCTCAGGACCACCGTGCTCACCTCCCCGGCCGCGTGCATGGTGCCGGTGCTGGTGACCAGGCGGTCATAGCGCAGTCCGGCGATCCATTTCGTGCGGGCGCTGGCGCTGTAGGTCAGTTCGGCATATTGGCCGAGATTCCTGAACCAGAGGATGTCGTTTCTCGGCACCTTGTCGATATCCCTGGATTCCTCGATGAGGACCGGCCCCGGCAGCAGCAGGTCGACGCCGGTAAGGGCGCGGGCGTCATAGTCGCTGTGGCGGTAGTCCATTCCGGCCTCGATCTTCACATCCGGCGTGGCCTCCATGATCAATGAACCATGGGCGGATTTTTCCTCCCAGCCCTGCCCCATGACAATAAACTGCCTTGTATCGAATGGGACGGTCAGCTCCTTGGTGGGGCGGAGGGAAAAATCATCCATCTCGTGATCCACCGAGATTCGATTGAACCGCACCTTCGCCTTTTTCAACCAGGGACTGAGGTTGTACTTTTCAAACAGGATACTGAAGGCATGGCGGTCCAGCTTGGTGGCGTCCATGTGGACGGTGGCGTTGGCCATCTCCGCGTCACTGCGTTCGGTGCTGATCTCAAACAGGGTATCGGCGTCCGGCGTCAGCCCCAGGGCGAAACGGGCATTCCAGCGGTCATACCGGCTGAAGACATCCTCTCCATCGCCATCTTCGTAGTCATCGCTCTCGGATTGGCCGCCGCTTATGCGGAAATAGCCGGCGCTGAAACCGGCCGCCGCATCCAGTGACCGGTCCAGTTTGCCGAAGCTGCCCCCCGATACGCTGGCAAAGAAGCGCGCGCCCGGTTGGGTGAAGAACATCGGTTTGCGTTCAAAATTGACCGCGCCGGATATGGAGCCCCCGTAGCGCACCGACTGCGGCCCCCGCAACAGGGTGATGTCATCCATTTCACCGGGATTGACATAGGTGGTGGCCGGATCCATGCGGTGGTTGCAGGCGCCGGCATAGGGCACGCCGTCTATGAGGGTATTGAGGCGGGTGCCGCTCAAACCGCGAAACACCGGATCGCTGGCGGCGCCGCCCTGGCGCGTCAGAGAAAAGCCGGGGATAGTGCCCAGCAGGTCGGCCCCATCACCGCTGGGGGCGTTCTGCCCCCCGAGGTCCAGCTTGTATTCGAAGGACAGATCCATGGATTCGCCATAGACCGTAATGGTGTCGAGGTTCTCCGGGGCCTGTTCCGTGGCGCTCTGCTCATGCTTTGCGGCTTGCGCCCCGCCGTGAAATGCGAGCATCCAAAACAGCAGCACAATGAGCGGAGTTCCCATTGCTCCTGAAGCATTTGTCCCCACAGACGGCAAAACGTTGCAAATGCGTTTACTGCTCATTGAGGTTGGAAACGGGAAAAGCCTGGGGCGGGCTCTGCCCGCTCCAGGCTGCTGGGCATTTATATAGTACCCAGGCGATCAGGCAGTGCGCCGGCGCCGCATAAAACCAAGCACGCCCATTCCCGACAGCATGAGCCAGGCGGCCGCCGGCAGCGGCACCGGTGGCGCGTGATGTCCCCCAAAGTCCACAGACAGGCCTATCTGATTGTTCCACCCCGTCGGGCTGGCCCCGTTCATGCATGACGGCATGCTCCCCATCGCCATTGCGTGGCACATGGAACCGGCAAGATCCACCCAGATATTGTTGGCATCGAACGAAACCAGTCCGGGCATGAACATATGGGGCGCGAAGGTGGTATCCACGGTTATACCCAGGATATCCGGGAGATTATTGGCGGTATCCTCAAAATGAAAGCCAAAATGTTCGCTGGAGCCATACATATACTCGTGCCCATCATTGATGCTGTCGTATGTCATCGTAATGGTATTGCCCGCGTAGTCGACATCCCATATCCGGTCCCCGCTTATGCTGTAGAGATCGTCGACATCCGGGTTTACGGCATCACTGGCCGTGACGGTCACGGTATCGAGAGGAATCGTTCCGTACACAAAACTCGAAGTGATATCCTTACCATCGAAACCGGCTGATGCAGCCGCCGCCCCCCCGGACCAGGTGGTAGCGCACAGGATAGCGCTGGTGAGAGCAGCCTTCGTAAACCCGCGGTTTTTTTTCTTTGTAACAGACATGGCGCCATACCCCATAAGGTTGTCAAGTGTTAAAGCAAAAACTCCTTGTGGGGCATGCTATATCGAGAGTCTGACCTCAGACAATGCGACATATGGTCACACCCAAAAGCACATTCAGCGGATCATTTCGTAAACAGCATGGAGATCCGTTTCTTCATGGCGATGGGATTGAGGGGGGAGGGGAGCATAAGCTGCTCAACTGAACAGCTTCACAATGTAATCAGTTTATATGGTCAGGAGCGCGGGTGTCCCGCCCGCATAATGTGGGTAAGGCGCCAAACGGCACATCCTTGTGCCATTATCACCTGGCGCTCACAATTTCGAAGTTGCAGGCGATGCCGCCTCTCGGGAGGCAGCCGCCTTCGTCCCGCTCTCCATGGCCGCCAGTTTGCGATTCTTTTTTTGGAGAAAAGCCAAAACCTTCTCTTTTTGGCAGAACATCTCCGAACCGCGCTCCAGCATTACCCTGCAAGCATAAGACGGCTCATTGTGAAAAACAGCATCTTTCTCGGCTGACTCGCTTGCATTGGCGGCAGCCGATATTAGAGCAGTCGTAATTAAGATGGTGTGAACAGGCTTTTTCATAATGATGGCTCCTCATAAAGATTAATAAATAGTGATCAGAAAAATGATTGAAAAATGCAAATGAATTCTCCTTTGAAAATGCCCGCGTGTCAACTAGTGATCTTTAATGTTGATATATTGTCATTATTGTCAGGGAATGCAGGGATAGCAGCCCGCATATCTCACCAGGATTCCATTCTTCTGTTCCAAAAATCAAACAGGACAGAGTACAAATTAACCACCATCAGTTTATGAGGCTAAGTATGTGAATTTTGTAACTTTCTCAATGAATTAAGTCCGCCTGGTGAGAAATGCGGGTTAGCAAAGCGCCCGCCCATGATCTATTTGATCGGATCACCGTAAAACGAAAAGAGGGGGTTGATGCGCCCCGTTGTTTTGACGACTATCAGGTCGATGGGGCTGAAGCAGACCTTCCGGGAGGAGTAACGCTACAACGGCTTATCGGATGAAGCAGTGGGGTTTTCCATAAAATGGACTACAATGTATTACACTGTAGTCAGCCAGGAGAGAAACCATGTCCGTAACCAGCATCCGCCTGCAACCAGACCTTGAAGAGCCCTTGAAAACGGCCGCCGAAAGACGCCACCGCAGTAAGAACTGGCTAGTCAATCAGGCGGTCAGGGAGTTTCTGCAACGTGATGCCCTGGAACAGCAGCGCTGGCAGGAGACCTTGGAGGCTCTGGAGTCGGCGCGGCAAGGCAAGGTGGTTGATAGTGAAGCAGTGCATGCCTGGCTGGAGAGCTGGGGTAAAGATGATGAGCTGCCGCCGCCGAAGCCATGAAGATCGAATACACGGATGTAGCCATCGATGATATGGCACGGCTGCGGGAGTTCATAGCCGAACACAATCCGCTGGCAGCCGACAAGATCGCCAGGCGGTTGGTCGCGGGTATTAAACAGCTATCTCGACAACCCCGACTGGGTCACCCGGTTAGTCACGCACCCGATCCCGATCAGCTCAGGGATCTGGTGCCGGGCAGCTATATCGTACGCTATACCCCGTTGCGTCAGTCTGTGCTGATCCTGCGCATTTGGCACCACAGAGAAGATTGGAGCAATGACGACATCACCGAAGGATGAGGTAGAGCCGGTTGCCCTATCCGCTTTGCAGCATTTCACAAGAGATCAATCGAGTCAGACCCTATCGATCTCTGGTTCCCCTTGGCGGCTAACTATCAGCAACCCAGCCCCGGACAAGCGGGCCAGCTCACCCTGCACCGTGCCGATGCCCATCCCGGCATGCCTGACAATCTCGTTGGCATAAAAACTCCGGTCCGGTTGCCCGAAGAGAAGCCCAAGCACTTGCTGCTGGGTCTTGGTAAAAAGCGTATCGCCCAAGGATGTTGTTTTAGTCACTGCCCGTTTCGCCATAATATTCCCATTTTGGGAGTTATAGGCCCCGTTCTGGGAATGACAAGTGGTCAGGCTAAACTTTCCGAACCAGCATCAGACCGCAGCTTTTATGTTTCAATCCGCACCCACCCTACGGGGTGGGTCATTTTTGCATGCCGGTTTACATGTGGGGAACACGAGCAGATCGAGGACGTCGCCAGTCTTCTTGTCGGTTCATTCCCACGGGTGTGGGGAATACTCGCTGACGCGTGAGTTGGTGGCATGCTCTGAGTCGATCCCCGCGCATGCGGGGAAGGCGATCTGGCGGTTGTCGTAGTCGATCTTTATGGATATGCCGGCCATGGCTATACTATATAAGGTCTACGCGTCCGACGGTGCCTGCCACCCACAGACGAGACGCGGGATGGGGGATGACGGGCAGGCCGTCATGCCTCACTCTCTTCCCCACACCCTTTCCCCTTTGCGGCTCTGCCGCTCCAGGTCCGCCGCCTCGTCGGGCTTGTGGGTGGTGACACCCACCCAGCCGGCGCGGTCGGTTTCGAATACGGCAACGGCGGGTGTATCCCGGCCCTCGATTTGCCAGCGGTCGATCCCCGCGTATGCGGGGGAGGCTGCTGATAAATGCTGCACTGTAAATTCCTCCAGTTATGCTTCAATGAGGCCGTGGCTATTTGCCACGGATAACTTTTAACGAGTTCTTTCGGGATCAGGATTTGGTGTCCCCTTCAATGAGGCCGTGGCTATTTGCCACGGATAACCTGGAGCGACTGGGCTACAGCCGCCGGTGGGGAGAGGCTTCAATGAGGCCGTGGCTATTTGCCACGGATAACAGCGGCGGCACGCTGGATGATGAATACATCCTGGTGCTTCAATGAGGCCGTGGCTATTTGCCACGGATAACGCCATGCAAGTGCGCAATCAACTCATCCACCAGGAAGCTTCAATGAGGCCGTGGCTATTTGCCACGGATAACCGGGCAATCTGGCGCCCCGGCCGGCCCAACCTTGTCGCTTCAATGAGGCCGTGGCTATTTGCCACGGATAACGCCGTGGCCGAACAACAGTATCCGATGATTCCGCAGCTTCAATGAGGCCGTGGCTATTTGCCACGGATAACCAGGTACGCTCCATTTGGTTTTTTAACTCCTGTAATGCTTCAATGAGGCCGTGGCTATTTGCCACGGATAACTTCACGCAACCCCCTATTAAGGACAACGACATGCCAAGCTTCAATGAGGCCGTGGCTATTTGCCACGGATAACCATTTGTGTCAACTGGGTTTGCTGGAAATAGGACGGGCTTCAATGAGGCCGTGGCTATTTGCCACGGATAACCGGAAAAGCCCGCCTCGCTTTTGGCGGAAACGTAGACGCTTCAATGAGGCCGTGGCTATTTGCCACGGATAACGTGAGTCTGGAGGACTGGAAAAAGGCGGCCAAGGAGCTTCAATGAGGCCGTGGCTATTTGCCACGGATAACCAAAGATGCGCAGGGCGGCGAAAAAGCGCAGGCGTGCTTCAATGAGGCCGTGGCTATTTGCCACGGATAACCGCTTGAGAACGCATCCCAGGATAAGGTCGGGGAAGCTTCAATGAGGCCGTGGCTATTTGCCACGGATAACTCTAATAAATCATTATTTATCTCTTCCACAATATCGCTTCAATGAGGCCGTGGCTATTTGCCACGGATAACTTAGGATGGGGCAAAAATGCAGTGAAAGAACACTAATGCTTCAATGAGGCCGTGGCTATTTGCCACGGATAACGAAAGAGGATAGGGTTTTTATTTACAACCTTATTGTAGCTTCAATGAGGCCGTGGCTATTTGCCACGGATAACCATGAATCTGCATAAAAGGCTGCATGGATTTGTTATAGCTTCAATGAGGCCGTGGCTATTTGCCACGGATAACAGTGTTAAAAGTACTAGGTATACCCTTAAGGAATTAGCTTCAATGAGGCCGTGGCTATTTGCCACGGATAACGGGTGTGGTGCCTGTCCTCAAAGAAGAAAAAACCTTAGCTTCAATGAGGCCGTGGCTATTTGCCACGGATAACTTAGAAAAGATAAGAAAGGAACGTGAAACTGAGCTGCTTCAATGAGGCCGTGGCTATTTGCCACGGATAACAGTGGCCCTGGCCGCAGCGCTGAAATGCGGCATCCGGCTTCAATGAGGCCGTGGCTATTTGCCACGGATAACTTGCGCTCATTGACGAAAGCGGGCCAGCACTGCTCGCCGCTTCAATGAGGCCGTGGCTATTTGCCACGGATAACTGAGGTCGCTTGGCGGCGGTATCAGCTCGCTGGCCTGCTTCAATGAGGCCGTGGCTATTTGCCACGGATAACGCAAGTTTTGTGCCCTCGATTATCAGTATATACAAGCTTCAATGAGGCCGTGGCTATTTGCCACGGATAACCCCACGACCCTGCCGGCAGACTCTTCTCCGTATCTGTTGCTTCAATGAGGCCGTGGCTATTTGCCACGGATAACGTCCGATCCTGATTGCAGTTGCGTTCCTGCTTCGTCGCTTCAATGAGGCCGTGGCTATTTGCCACGGATAACCCGCCCTTCTGTGGAATGAATGGCCTGCAAATTAGGGCTTCAATGAGGCCGTGGCTATTTGCCACGGATAACTAGAACAAAAAGCTATAAAGAACAACCGCCTATATGCTTCAATGAGGCCGTGGCTATTTGCCACGGATAACATCGGCGACTGGATCAAAGAGATTCTTGAACATGGTCAGCTTCAATGAGGCCGTGGCTATTTGCCACGGATAACATACAACGTCTCGAACTCACAGCTATGATCACCATCGCTTCAATGAGGCCGTGGCTATTTGCCACGGATAACCGGTATCACTTTTGTTCCATTAACGGCTACCAACAGAGCTTCAATGAGGCCGTGGCTATTTGCCACGGATAACAACCGGCATCTTTCTGCTGCGCATCCCCCAAAGAAATGCTTCAATGAGGCCGTGGCTATTTGCCACGGATAACGTCTTTTATGGGATTGTACCCGGGAGTTGCTTTTTCCGCTTCAATGAGGCCGTGGCTATTTGCCACGGATAACTTCGCGTTAAATATCTTCGTCGTACGCATCACGATGCGCTTCAATGAGGCCGTGGCTATTTGCCACGGATAACTGCAGACTAACGACACTCCCGCCATTACGCCGTCTGCTTCAATGAGGCCGTGGCTATTTGCCACGGATAACCTGTACACGATAAGCCATTTAAACTAGTCTCCCCGAGCTTCAATGAGGCCGTGGCTATTTGCCACGGATAACCTATTATTCCGATTACCAAGCGGCAGGAAACCCGGGGGCTTCAATGAGGCCGTGGCTATTTGCCACGGATAACTTTTTATTCGACGGTACTAATCAGCGGATACGTAACAGCTTCAATGAGGCCGTGGCTATTTGCCACGGATAACGGGTAAGACGGAAAGGTAAGATGTTTCCGCCCGAATGCTTCAATGAGGCCGTGGCTATTTGCCACGGATAACCCAGAAGGCTGCCGGAGAGAGTGCGGACGTAGTCATAGCTTCAATGAGGCCGTGGCTATTTGCCACGGATAACCCCACCTGGTGGAAAAGTTCCCCTCCTCGATTAAGACGCTTCAATGAGGCCGTGGCTATTTGCCACGGATAACCCGGCATATCGAGCTTTGGGAGACCTATCGAATCACGCTTCAATGAGGCCGTGGCTATTTGCCACGGATAACCCATCAAGCACCAGAGCGGAAAACGGCTTGTCCGCCGCTTCAATGAGGCCGTGGCTATTTGCCACGGATAACGAAAAGCGCCTGTTTATGCGGTGCAAGGCTTCCGGGCTTCAATGAGGCCGTGGCTATTTGCCACGGATAACTGACTATGACACAGGCGAGGCCCTCGTCTGTCTTTCGAGCTTCAATGAGGCCGTGGCTATTTGCCACGGATAACCTGGCTCGCCGACGGACCTCAGCAAGCGGTTACTGGGCTTCAATGAGGCCGTGGCTATTTGCCACGGATAACAGGTCCATCAGGATGCACAGCAAGCGGCCAGGCATGCTTCAATGAGGCCGTGGCTATTTGCCACGGATAACTTTTTGAAGGCATTGTCAGATGAATGAAAAAAAGGTTGCTTCAATGAGGCCGTGGCTATTTGCCACGGATAACGGCCGTAAAATGTACGCTTTTCAGAAAGATACAGGGGCTTCAATGAGGCCGTGGCTATTTGCCACGGATAACGGATTTTCACCCGGTAGTTATTCCCATGTATTGGTAGGCTTCAATGAGGCCGTGGCTATTTGCCACGGATAACTGCCATTGCCATGGGCGTGGTGGCCTCAAATCTGGGCTTCAATGAGGCCGTGGCTATTTGCCACGGATAACTACGATAGGGCGTATTGTGAGAAGCACCTAGGTCTTGCTTCAATGAGGCCGTGGCTATTTGCCACGGATAACTTGAAGAGGCGCTGGACGACCTGGCCCGCCAGGGGCGGCTTCAATGAGGCCGTGGCTATTTGCCACGGATAACGAGCTGAGATCATTGAAAAAGCTATCACCAACCAATTGCTTCAATGAGGCCGTGGCTATTTGCCACGGATAACACAATAAAGGAGTTAAAAGCGGGAAAATAAAGAAGCTTCAATGAGGCCGTGGCTATTTGCCACGGATAACGGGTCTTCAGAAATAGCCGATACCGCACAAGCCCTTGCTTCAATGAGGCCGTGGCTATTTGCCACGGATAACATGGTAAAGGACAGGTTATCTTTGATTGGTGCATGTGCTTCAATGAGGCCGTGGCTATTTGCCACGGATAACTCCATGCAGTCCAGCCAGTGTCGCTGCCCCTCCACCAGCTTCAATGAGGCCGTGGCTATTTGCCACGGATAACTGACCTCCTATGTCCCTTTAATCCATGCCCTTCAAGGGCGCATTTTCGAGCACATGCGATGTAAATGCAAAATAAACCTTTTCGGCCTCGCATTGTGCTATTGGCCATTTTCTATATTTCCTGTATTTTCAAAGAGCTATGGCGATGCGAGCGCTCCCTGTGATTTTACGCATTACCGGAGCGCTCGCGTTTGTTTGGCGGAGGCAGTTCAAGCTATCTGGGAACCGGCGCCGTGCCTTATTTGTCGCTATATGATGACCGGCTCCCGCACTACCGGTTCGAAACTCTTCCCAAGACTGACAATGCGTGGAGTCACGCTGTCGGCCATGCCCAAGTCTAGCATCAAGACGTGGTCATGGTCGTGCAGGATGATTTCATCCAGTGTGGCCAGCAGTTCGGCATGGCGCTTGCGGCTCATGCGGCACTGGAATACCGAGAGTTGCAGCCATTCACCATAACCTTTCATGAGTTTGAAGATGGCCCGCCAGCGCTTGGCGTCGCGAATGTCGTAGCTGACGATGTAGAGATGTTCTTCCATGGCGTCACCTTGTGATGAAGTTGGGGAATTGGTTGATTTCGCCGGTCAGGAAGCGGCCAAGAAGTCGGGACTGCACCTCTAACACTCTGCGATAGCTTATCTTATAGCCGAATACCGGGTGGGTGATCTCATGGGTGAGCCGGCGTTCCAAGGCGGCGATGAAGCGTTTGCGCCCATCCGGGGTAAGGTTGACGCTGCCGGCGGCACTGATGAAATCGCTGGGCCGCACCTCGCCGTTGTTGATGGCGGAGATGACGCTGGAGTCGGCGATGAGTGGCCTGAAGGGCTCCATCATATCCAGCGCCAATGCGGGCCTTCCATAACGGGGTTGGTGGTAGAAACCGCGGTAGGGATCGAACCCCACCGCCGCAAGGGTGACATGCCAGGTGCGTGACAGCAGGCTATACGCATAGGAGAGCAGGGCGTTGACGGGATCGGCGGGGGGGCGGCGGTTGCGGTGGGTGAAATCGAATGCAAAGCCGTCGCTGTTGGGATCCCGCTTGATCATCCGGGCAAAGTTGCCGAAGTAACGGGCGGCCGCGGCCCCCTCGATACCCAGCAGTTCGGCAATGCTTTGGGCACGCAGGGCGCAGGTGGCATCACGCTTCAGGTCCTGCATGAGGGGTTTGTTGCTTTCATCCCCCTTCCAGTTGCGCCGGAGCAGGGTGCGGCAATTGAGGATCTTATCGTGCACCAGGTTTCGAGCAATGCGCAGGCAGACCTGCTCGTCGAAACTCCCCTGGTATTGGGCGGTGCGCAGTTCAACGTTTTTATGGCCCGCCCCGACGGAGTGACCGTAGAACCAGCCACCGTAGGAGTGCCAGGTGATGGGGATCTCGCGTTTCATCAACTCCTGCAGGCAGGGCGAGGTGACGTAGACGTTGCCCATCAACACCAGTTGGGAGACGTCCAGCAGCCGTACCTGGGTGACTCGCTTGCCGTCCACCGAGACCTCCAGCACCTCGCCCTTCTTCGCCACCTTGGCGTGATGGGCCTGCACGTACAGCGGCAGGGCCTCGTCCCGCATGACGGAGAGGGGGCGCGGATTCTCGCCGCCATGGCGGAAGAAGTTGACCTCGTCTGGCAGACAGATGCTCACTAATGAGCAACGCGGGCACTTGGGGCTCTCCTCCAGCGGTGACGGTGCATGGCCGCCCGCGGCGAACAACCGCAGGCCGTTGATGGCGGAGAGGGTTTTGTTGCGCAGTTCCTCGTCGAATTGGACCGTGACCCGCTCCCTGGAGCCGGCAAAATAGAGCACCCCCTCCTCGCACCGGTAACCATGCTCTTCCAGCAGCATGCCCTGAACGCAGAGTTGCACCCGCTCCGGATCATAGGCGCCCTTGGCCACATGGGGACGCTTGCCGCGTTTGTAATCCACCGGGGTGACGGTTTCGCCGTCGCCCTCCACCAGATCCATCTTGGCGATCAGCCCGAGCCGGTTGGAGGAGAGGGTGATAGAGCGGGCGTGGAAGCGCTCCTCTTGCTCGATTTTCTCCGGCGGCGGCAACTCTTTCGCAGGCTTGTCCACCCGCCGGTGCACCCAGCGCCCGTGAACGGTATCCCCGGAATCTGCCCACTCCCCCTGCACCCACTCCAGATAGGCAAGGCGTGGGCAGTAGACATATTCGTTGATCATCCGCGCCGGCATGAGCGGCATGTCGCCGGTGAACTCCGGGAAGGAGAGGGGGAGTTCTTGTTGGGGGCCGTGGTCCATGGGTGGTTTCCTTAGTGAATCCGGTGACTTGTATTCAAGTCCACCTGAAACTATATTTTGTAATACAGATTGTCATTCAAAGAGAAATTCAATATGGCCGCTATCAGCATAAGACTTCCTGAAGAGCTTGAAGCCCGGCTCAGTCATGAGTCCGACCTCGAGGGCAAGCCTCGCTCCGAAGTGGCTCGCGAGGCCATTGCCGAATATCTGGCTCGCCGTGAGAAAGAGCGGTTTATGGCGCAATTGGCGGCCGCCGCCAAGGCACTGGCCGCCAACCCTGCCGCCGTGGCCGAATCGCTCGAAATCGCCAACGACTTTGACTCAATCGATGAAGGGCTTGATGCCATCATCGAATCAGACCGCGCAGCAGGCATCGACCCTAACCAGAAGTGGTGGAAATAATGCGCCGGGGTGAGATCTGGATCGCCAACCACAACCCCAACAAAGGGGCTGAAATCGGCAAACAACGCCCGGTCATCATCATGCAGGAGGACCGGCTCCTCACCACTGAGCTACCCACCATCATCACCATCCCACTCACCACCCAATACCGCCCAGCCTTCGCCCCCATGCGCATCCAAATTACTGCCCGTGACCGCCTGCTCCAGGATTGCTACGCCATGGTGGAGCATCCCCGCGCCCTGGACCGCAGCCGTTTTGGCGAAGGGCCGATCACGCGCTTGACTCCCGAAGAGATGACGGCGGTGGAGAGGAGCTTGTTGGCGGTGATGGGGATGTAGCGGCACGATACTCCTTACCTCGCCGACCAGAGATAACCCTGGAGCCACATCGCCCCTTCGATATTTTCGCCGGCCCTGGGCGGCTCATCGCCTTCCCACGCCTTGCGGGTGATGAGGATATCGAAATCGTACTCCCTGTCGTCCTCCATCCCGCGCACCAAAGCAGTCCGTATCAGCCACCCCGGCTGATTCAGCATCACCGTCTCCTTCACCGATTTCACCGGCCCGTGGAACTGGTAGTCATCCCTGTCCCAATCCGGAATGGGGAGCAGTATCTGCATGTGGCGGGTGTCTATCTTTGACGGCAATTCGGTGAGATCGATGCCGTTCTGTTTTGCTTTTTCTCGTATGGATGCATCTACTTCGGATGGGGGGATATCGAACTCCTGAATCGGGGCCTTACAGGCATCGTAGGCGATGCCGGTGAGAATGAACTGAAGATCCCGCCCCGATTCGTACCAGCCACGATTCACGCCATACAGGGTGTCGAAGAAGGTGATACAGGCGGGGCCAACGACTCCATCGATCTGCGCCTCGCAACTGTCTTTCCAAACCAGCACGCGCTCGATGGTCACCGTATGTTCCATGCCGCTGCGGCAGTGAGGAAAGAGCGAGACCAGCTCAGATTCCCGGCCCTCATTCTCCTTGATTGCCAGCAACACAGCTTGGTGAACATCCGGCCAGGCAAGGTACCGCACCTTAGACCAATCGGGCGGATATTGGTGTGGAGGCGGAAAAAAGTCGCCATAGCCTTGTAGTGGGATGGCCTTCGGCAGAATCTCCGGCAGCCGCTGAAAGAAACCTTCGGCGTCATCGAAAAAAGGGGTCCAGCGGGTGCCAAAGTAATGATCGCCCTCTTCCTCGAATACAAAGGTATCGAGCCAGGAGACGGCCCTGGCCGTTTCCGAAGCCTCCTCTTCGGGCGTCACCAACCGCAAAAAGGCGTATTTAAGCGCCAGCCACTTCGTGGCATAGCCATCGAAATGGACGGAAAGCTGTTCACTGTCTTCCCCGACCTCAACCACCGTCCCATAGCCAAAGATGGGGTGGAAGACACGGTCATTGGGGTGGAATTGTGTTTCATCCATGACAGCTGTCCTCAGATGGGCTTGAACAGGCCCAGGCCGAAGTGGCAGCCAAATCCCAGGGCCAATGGCCCTTGAACGGGTTTGGCAAAGGTGAGCCGCCAAAAACTGCCGTGGGTGTCGGGCTGAGTTAGGCCGCGTTTGGAGCGGAAACGATGGAAATGGATCGCTCGTCTTGATTTGCCATGGATGGTGATTTCCGGAAGCTGCTCCATCGTTTCCGGCTCGGGTATGCCCCGTGCGCGGCATTCACGGCGGATCTGATCCTCTACCGTGAGTTTTTTCTTGAGATGCCAGGGGTGGAGATAGGGGGTCGTGGATACCCAGCATCCGGCGGTTCCCACCGGGGCGGCATCGGCGAATTGTTCGCGTTGGGCGGTGGTTTCTAAAACCAGCTGCCACTCGCCGCCGTCCCGTCCTTTCAGGTGGGTTAAGCGCCCCAGTGCCCGCCGGCTGTCATGGCTGAGCCCTTGCGGCACATGGACCCAGATATGGTCGATATGGCCATCGTCGTCGGCATCCTCGGGCAGGAAGAAGGCGTGTTGGTGGCGGTTGCCCTTGGGTAGCCCATGGCCTGAGAGGCAGGCGGGGATGGCGTTTTCGCCGAATACGCCCTTGGCCTTGCTCAATACTGCGAGCCGCATCCACTCTCCGACCTTTACTGCATTTTCAATGCGGGGCAGTGGTTTTCCGATCAGCATGAAGCGGGCGGTATCATGGGTGCAGCTTGTTACTTTGGTTTTTGGGAATGATTGGGGCTTTAGGCTATTCAGTTCCCGCAGATAGCAGATACTCTGTGCTGCTGGCGGCTGGCTCCAGCCAGCTTTTTGCAGGTCGGCCGTCTCCAGACGCAGGGCATCCAGGAGGGATTCCGGGAGGGTTTTGGCCAGCCTCGTTTGCCCCCTTTGGTCTTGCGCCGCTAACTGGTTGGTGCGCAGGGCCCGATACTCTGCGTTTGAGAGCGGCGCCAGGCAACGCACGATCTCTCGCAGTTCGCCGGTCTCGGCATCCAGTGCCTGGTCGCCCGGCACGCAGTTGAACTTACCTTCCCACTGTTCCAGGCGCCTGGCCTCCAGCCAGCTCTCGGCTCGTCCCAGGTAGCCCATGCAGGTCAGCAATTCATCTAGCAGGGCCTGCTCTTCCCGACCAAGGGAAAGGTCGGGCCAAGCCATTATGATGGGCTCACTGGCGGCGATCCTGGCGAAGGCGTCGTAGACCAGAATCGGTTTTTCCGCCTTGCCTGAGCGAATCGGCATGTAGTGGCGGGTGTGGGTATGCACGGCGCCGGGCAGATGGTAGCGGGGCAGGGATTCAGCCAAGCGCTCCACCAGGCTGGAGAGCAGGGTTTCGGGATAGCGATCCTTGTCCAGCTTGCGGTGCCAAGTGGCGATCAGGGCCCGGATGACCCGCCAGGCATCCGGCGGCCAGGCCACATCCGCTTCATTGACGTGGCGCCCCCACGGGGTGGCGTGATAGCGCCCAGCCACAAATTTCAGTTCGATGGTGAGCATGGGCTACTTCCTGTAGGTTACGGTGGTCACGGGTTCGCTGTTGAACAGGCCGTTGCTCGCCGCCGCATGGATCAGAGAGGGAAGCAGTTCCTCCAACGCCTCGGTAGCCGGCAGATCGAAGCCTTCGGCGGGCCGCGTGACCGCAATGTCTTCCAGATCCAGGTCACAGGCGGTGCGCAGACGCAGGCCTGTTTCCAGGAACCGGCGGATCTTGTAGAGCGCCAAGGCGGTCAGGAGTTGTTCGGCCTCTTCACCCAGCCGATAGGCGCGAAGCTGGGCCAGGTCCAGATTGAAATAGGCGGTGATGTCGGGTGAAACATATTCGTCGCGGGCGAAGGGGACGTTGCCAAAACCTTTCGCGGTGTCACCGGATGGGTTTACCCGGTCGTTTTTCACGCCACCGCTGGCGGCCACCTCGACGTCAGTCGCTTCGATGAAGCCCGATAGGGCGCGGGGCAGACGCAGGCGACCACCAGCCAGCTCTTTTTTGGCCAGGAAGACGCCGTGCAGCAGGGCATTGGTGTCATAACGCATCAGGACGCCGGCCAGTTTGCGCAGATCGACCGCGCCCTCCGTCATGTCCGCCAGTTCCTCTTTCAGGATATCGAAGACGGTCTTGTCCGTTCCTTCCAGGATGTAGGGGGAGTTGATGCGATGAGATTCCAGCACCGAGTTGGTCAGCGGCTTGCCCTCTTTGTCCAGCACCTTGATAACCGGCAGGCCGCGCAGGGGCGCCACCCAGTCATCTTTCACTTCGTCCCAGCAGGCCAGTTCCAGGCGGTTGGCGACGCTCTGGGCCGACTCCACCAGCAGCATCTTTTCACCCTTCGGCCCCTGGTATTGGGCCGGCCCCAGATCGGGGAAGCCGGTGGGCTGGAAGCGTGTCCCTTGCAGGGGTTTGAGTTTGGCCTCGATCAACAGCCGGGGGGTTTGTTTCAGTGCGTCAAAATTTATCGACATGGTCTGTCTCCTTGATTCAGTGGTTGGTTTCCGATTCTTGCTCGGCGGGTTTCATTCCGATGGTGGTGCAGAGTTTCTTGAGCTCCTGGTAATTGACGGGGATCAGCAGGGCGGCGGTCAGGCGCTCGACATCGACGCCGGACGCCGAGTTGATCTTCGGCGGGGTCTTAAGGCCGAAGGCCCGCAGACGGCGGCGGGCCAGTTCCATTCCGCTGACAAAGGTGGCGGGGTTGCTGAGACGCCGCAGCAGGCCGGAAGGGATGGCCAAGCGCTGATCCCCGTGAAGGAACCCCATTTTTTGCAGCGCGGCATCTGGGGTGAACAGCGGTTTCAGTAGGGTGTAGGCAAGATGAATCTGCGCCTCCTTGTTCCGATGGCCTCCCGGGTCCTGGGGGATCTCCACCAACGCTAATCCGGGAATCAGGCGGGCGATTTTGGCGTCATCCACCCGTCGGTTCAGAAATGCCGCCACGTCATCCAGGTGGCAATAACGGGCGCTGAAGAGTGGCTTGTCCCGCAGCCCCAGGGCATCGGCCTGTTGCAGCATCCGTCCCAGCACGGCAATCAGATTGCGGGTCAAACCGCCTCCAACCCAGACGACGTTGCGCGATTCGTTATCCCAGGCGTACCCCTCAGCGGTGACGGGGGTGATGAATCGCTTCATGTTCAGTTGGCTTTTGCCTTTGCCTCCATAGAGACCGGCCAGGGCGGACGCCAGCCTGAATTCGCTGGAGCCATCGTTCGCTTCGATAACCCATTGCGCACCCAGACGGGGGACCGGCGTGCGCAAGGCCTCTCGCACCTTCGGGCTTTGGTGGCAGAGCATCTGGATTTCACCCAGCAGGGCGATGATCTGTTGCAGCGGCTGGCGGGCATCCTTCGCGCCTTGGCTCAGGGCGAAGATGGCGTCTTCCAGCTGGCGGACCAGGGATTTCAGGCGGGCGGGCATCTCGTCCTGCCGTGCCACCCGGCGCAGCCGGTTCAGCCACCCCTGCTGTTTGTCCAGGTCGGACAAGAGGGCGGCCTGCCGGTTCTTGCGCACCTCGAAGCGGTTCAGCGGGGTGGCCAGATAGGCCTTGCCGGAGCGCATCAGGAAACCGAAGCGTTGAAAGGTGTCGATGCCACGGTTTACCCCCAAGGCAGCGATGGCGCGTGCGAACTCCAGCCCGTCATGCACCGGCTGCCTGCCCAGGGTGACCCGGCCTTCCGACATCAATGCCCGTATTTCGCCGTAGGTGGCGGGCGCATGCCACAACGGCAGCCACATCTCGGCCCGTGCATTGCCCTCGTCGGAGAGGGCGGCGCTGCCGGAACCGCTGCCCGTGGCACGCACGGTAAAGGGGTAGCTCAGCGCCGCCAGGTTGCCTGCCGCCTCCATGCGCCGCGTCGCGGCGGCAGCGAAGGGGAGCGCCCCTTCGATCATCAGAATGAAGTCCCAGGGGTTGACCAGTGAACCTCCTTCGTAACCGGTGGAGGCGTTGGGTCCACCGACACCGCCGGGGGAGAATTGGCCAATGGCTTTCGAAGCGAGGAAGGGGGTCGAGTTGCCGCTCAAGGCCCCCAGTAGCCAGGCTTCGGGGCCTTGTGTAGCGGTTTTTCCCTTCCCGTCGAATAGCTCCCCCAGACGCTGCATGAAGTTGTTGGTGAAATCCAGGCGGCCATCATTACCGCCGGTTCCCAGCAGGGGTGGGTATTTGGGGTCGTCTCCACCCAGTAAGATGGCGGCATCCATCCAGGCCAGCGCATCATCCGGCAATTGAGCGCGAAGCGTGGTGAGCAGGACTGCCTTCTGCCCCTTATCCTTCGGGCTCTCTTCCAATGACATCCTGTTCAGTGTCTGCTGCGCTAACGAAATGGTGTTCCGGTAGGGTTCAAAGCGGGGAGAGGGAGAACTCTGAACGGCAGAGATGCCGTCCTTGTTGTCGTTCGGATAAAAACCGCTGCCACCATTCCAGGGGGCGATGATGGGGGTGGGCTGGTACTCGTCCAAAAAGAACCGGACCAGTTCATCCCGGTTCAGGGAGGTGGAAAGGACAAAGCACTCCCCCTCCCAATGTCCCATCGCCTGCTCATCCTTTTGCTCCGCCACCAGGCGCAGGATGCCCAGGGCCTTGAGGTAGTTCGCCAGGGGGGTGGGGGTGCAACCGCCCAGTCTGATCTCATTCATCGTCCTTCTCCTGTTCCTCGGCGGTGGCCCGCCAGTCGGCGATCCGCACCAGGGTCTCCAGCCAAGCCAACTGGAAAGGCCCATGCTGGTGCAGAAGTTGCTGTACCCTGGCGGTCCATGAGGCGCCCTGTTCGCTCTGGCCCAGGCGCATGAGATCGAGCCGCAGGCGGGTTTCGGGGATCGGGACACCTGCGATCTCCAGGGCGGGCAGTTTGTCCCCTTCCCAGATGCCGCGGGCGTAGAGGGGGTTGTTCAGATCGTGTTGCTTGATCCAATCCTCCTTCGGTGGCTCTTCATCCGGCATGGCGCGGATACTGGTGCGGACCTTGCCGTGGTGGGCGAGGATCAGGTAGGCGATCAGGTCGTGCCACTTGTCACGCTCGCCGTGCTCCAGCCACGCCAGCATGGAGGCGAGTTCGTGGCGCAGATATTCGCGCTTGTGTTTCCCTTTTCTGCTCGATTTCGCCAGCAGGGGTTCAGCGGCTTCCCGCTCCTGTCCATAGAGGGTTTTCTGGAACTCCGAATGCGACTTGCCCACGTCATGCCACAGAGCGGCCTGGCAGACGGTATCGGCAAACAACTCGATGCCGAGGGTTTTCGTCAGTTTCCGGGCGGTCTGATGTACGTTGGTCAGATGTCTGGCCAACGGAATGGCTTTGGTCTGGCGGCTGTCGGGATCGCCGCTATAGGCGCCATTGGCTTCGCTCTTCTCAAGGGGGATGGGAGGCACGGGTGTTTTGGTTCCGGCCTCGAACCCCAGCTTGTCGTCATAACCGCCATCGCTATTGCGCAGCAGCAATATCTGGCCCGGCCGGAGTTGGCCCTTTTGCACCGGCCGCCACTGGTCGGAGAGACCATCCCACTGCCAGGCTCGGCGCTTGTCGGGTTTCAGGTAGGCCTCAATCTGCCCCATGGAGGCGGGACAGAGTTCATCCCGCTGTGGCGGTTCCTGGTCGCCGGGTTGATCGTCGAAGTCGCGCCAGAAGACCTGGATCTGCGGCGGGCCCTGGTCTCGGATGTACATGGAAATATCCACATCAAAGCCCGACAGGTCGGGATCGGTATTGAAGAGATCCAGCAGATCCTTGCGACGGATCACCGGCGACAGGGGGCGCTCACCGCTCACTTTTGGTAATGAGGCCGGGCCAGCCTCTTCGAGGTTCAGCAGCTGTTCGCGGCTGGCATCCAGGACGGCGGGATCGTAGGGCAGCGCGGTATCGGGTTTAGCATCGGTTGCAATATCGATCCAGTGGATATGGGCCACCGGCTGTTCGCCATAGCGGTTGCAGCGGCCGAAACGCTGCACCAGGGAGGACCAGGGGGCCAGTTCGGTAAAGAGGATGGCCGAGCTGATATCAACACCCGCCTCGATGGCTTGTGTGGCGATGATGATCCTCCCCTGGGGTCCCGGTTCTTCCGTAAGTTTTTCCGCCTGGGCTCGGCGCTCGCCGGGGCGGAAGCGGGCATGGATAAGGAGGCGCTCCACTTCCGGCATCTGTTTGGCGAGCTCCTGATAAACCGCCTGAGCCCGCTCGACCCGGTTCAGGATGACGATGGTGTTGCTGTTATCCATATGGGTCTGGCGAACCCGGTCCGCCAACGCCGTGATGTAAGAGGCCGTGTCCGCCTTGGTGGCTCCGGTCAGAGCGATGTCGGCTTTGCTCAAAATCTTGCGGGCCTGGGTACGCTGCCGGACGGCAGGATGTTGCCTGTCTTCATCTCCCAGCGTGTCATGGCGGAGTGAAGCAAGATGGGGCTTGAGATCAACTGTCGCCAGCCAATCGGGGTGAAGGGTGGCCGAGAGCCACAGGCTGCGGCTTCGCGCCCCCAGTGGGAATTCCCTCCGGAACGCCTCCAATTGTGCTGTGGTGGGCAGCCCTGCCCCCATGAGCTGGATCTCGTCATAGATCCACAGCGCATCGTTATGCAGCAGGCCGAAGTGCATGGGCCACTGATACCGGCTCATGCCGTAGCCTCGCATCAAGGCACGGGAGAGCAGCATGTCCTGGGTGCCGATCAGGATGCACGCCTGCTCCGGAGAATCAGCCCAGGCTGCCTTGCGGAGACACTCCTCTCCGCCCATCAGCAAATGCACGGAGACATCATTGCTCAGTCCAAGTGCTTTTATCCATTGTTCGGCGTTGCGTTGAGTCTGCTCTACCAGTACGCGCATCGGCAGGCAGTAGATCAAGCGCCCGGGGGTATCGGAGTCTCTGTTTTTTCGTTTATAGAGCCAAGCCAAAATCACTGCGGCGGTCTTTCCAAGTCCGGTTGGAATCTCCAGCAGGTCCGGCCAAGTCTCTGTTGCCAGTTTGGTCTGATATGGAAAGGGCTTCTTTTCCGCTCCCATGGCTATTTGAAAAAAGCGTTGATAACTCTGTTGCGGACCAATGCTATCCATCTTCCTGTCCTGTTTGTCTCGTTAATTGGCAATGAGGCCGGGGCCTGCTGCCCCGGAATATTTTCAATTTCATGTCCTTACTAATAAAACGAACATCCTTCAATGAGGCCGATGCCCAGCATCGGAAACCACCATTAAAGGATACCGATTGAATAAGAAATTTGTCAATCTAATAAAACTAACATGAAGTTGATTTATTTCGCGCCTCCTCTTACACTTCAGATTTAGATAATAAAGTCCAGGCTTTTCGTATTGACGTTTTGTAACTACAATCAAGGGTAATTGCATGAGATTCGAATGGGATGAAGCCAAACGTCTCGCCAACATCCAAAAACATGGCATCGACTTTGTTGGATGTAAGCAGGTCTTCGAAGGTGTGACACTCTCTCTTGAAGATGGCCGGGTTGATTACGGCGAACAGCGCTTCATTACATTCGGTTTTCTGGAGGGTCGCGTCGTTTCGGTGGTACACACCGAAGATGTCGATACCATCCGCATCATCTCGATACGAAAGGCAACCAAACATGAGCAAGAAAGCTTCTTCAACCACCTCCCAAACTGATTGGAAGAGGGTCGATGCCCTGACGGATGAGGAGATCAATATGTCAGAAAATCCGGAAGTTACGCCGGAGATGTTTGCCAAGGGCATTGTGCGTAAAGGGCTGAAATCCTGGCCTGGGAAGCAGCAGGTAACGTTGCGTATCGACAGGGATGTTCTTACGTGGTTCAAAGCGCGCGGTAAGGGATACCAGACGGAGATCAATACCCTGTTGCGGGAGTATATGAAGGCCCATGATCCGGACAAAAGACCAAATAGATAACCGACCATTTCAATCCCTCCTGCGGCTCAGGCCACCTCCAGAAGAATGCTCACCCTTGCGGCTTTCGTAGCACAACTCAGCTTCACCAGATGAGGCGGTGCCGGTTGTTTTTTCCCCAATTGCCATGACCTGGAAGTTTGCTTGAGGCACTGCACTGCACCAGGGCTCTTGTGGTTTTCGAAACAACTCCATCTTACGCCGTTCATATCAAAATGGGAGTGAACTGTCGCATACCATTTGTGTGACTTATTTCATTCTCGTCCGCTAACTTATTGATAATCAAAGGTCCACCCTTGGTACGAATTGGCTGCTGGGGGATGAGGCTCTCGATAAATCCCCCTCAATTCCCCTTTGCCAAAGGGGGAGGCAATGGCCGGTCAGGTTTTATGGCATATAGCCCACCCCCTCAATCCCCCTTTAGCAAAGGGGGAGGTCACGTATTGTTGTTTGTAGATGGCTTGGACATGATTTTTGATCAGGTTATGGCCCGGCCATCGAGAAATACCTCAAACCGTAGCCGCTGCCACGGATCAGATTCCACGAGCAGACGAGTGATGCGGGCCTTCAGTTTCTCTCCACGGTCCATCACCTGGGCCAGGGTTCTGTTTTCCCGGCGGGGGACGTAACCCAGCATGTCGTTTTTGAACCAGACGGCGATGGCGTTGGGGTCGTGGCGGTTGTGTGGTTCTCTGATCAGGCGCAGTTGTTCCCCTTCCCGGAGGAAGGGCCAGACGCCGGGGGCGCGGTGGTACTGGTAGCCGGCGAGGGGCGATTCCTGGAGCAGGATTTTCCGTGAAATGCCGTTTGTCCGGTGCATGGCGCCTTGGAAACCGAGGATGCCGAGACCGCTGATCAGGGTGTGGATGAAGGTTCGTCTGTGCATGATGGTGGCTCCGCTTTTTCTATTTACGGTATTGATAGCACAGGCGGTGGCTCAAAACGTGAGCCTGTGGAAAAAATTTAGTAAATCCCCCTCAATCCCCCTTTGACGAAGGGGGAGGTCAGGGGAGGTTAAAAGAGATGGCTGGTTTGTCGCCGGAGGTTGTTCAAGCGGTGCATTATTTTCCGTAGCGGCCGAGGGCGGCGGTCAGGCGGTCGATGATTGTTTGGCGCAGCGCGGGCGGTTCTGTTACTTCGACGTCGGGGCCGTATTTGAGGATGTCCATCACCAGTTCGCGGGGGTCGCCGTAGGGGATGCGCAGTTCGTAGCGGCCGTCTTCCAGCCAGCGGCCTTGCTGTTGGGGGTGCCATTCTTCTTCGGCCACCCAGCGGGCGCGTTCGGCGCTGAAGTGGAGTACGGCGGTGTTGTCCGGCTGGCCGGCGAAGATGCCGTAGGCGGTGGCGAAGTGATTGTCGAGTTCCTGTTCGGTGCAGTCGCGGGCGGGTTGGTCCAGCAGGCGGATCTGTTCGATGCGGTCCAGGGTGAAGGTGCGGAATGCGTCTCTGTCGTGACACCAGGCGTCGAGGTACCAGTTGTCGCGGTAGTGGGTGAGCCGCTGGGGTGAGATGGTGCGTTCGCTGCTGCGGTTGTTGGTGCGGGCGTGGTAGCGGATGTGCAGGCGTTTGCGTTGCAGCAGGCCGGTGGCGGCCTGCCGGAAGCTGCGCTGTTCCGATTGGCGTTTTCCCATGGCCAGGATGCGCACCCGGTGCAGCAGTTGACCACCTCCCAGGTGCTCGTGTTCGAGTATTTTCTGACAGCGCTGTTCCAGCGGGCCGAGTTCTTCGGCCAGCAGTCCGGGATCTGTCTGGATCAACAGTTGGTGGCAGGCGAGCAGGGCGTAGAGTTCGGAGGCGCTGAACCAGAGGCCGGGGAGTTCGTAGGGATGTTCTCCCTGGTGGTCGTAGTGGTAGCCGTTCAGTTGCCGGTCGTAGGTGATGGGGGCGCCGAGGTAGTCGCGCATCTGCCGGATGATGCGCTTGGCGGTGGCCGCCGAGCACTCCAGCTCGGCGGTCAGGTCCGTGAGAGACACCGGCCGGCGGCGTGCGGAGAGGATTTTATGCAGGTCGTAGATCCGGTCGAATTTGTCCATGGGGGGCTGTCCGTGGGGCAGGTTTCATTTGAGACAGCATTTCTTGTACTTCTTGCCGCTGCCGCAGAGGCAGGGTCGTTGTGGTTTGTCTTGAAGGTGACAATGGGGTTGGTTGATCAAGCCGTAAATATGCGTCATTTTGCCGCATTCCGGCCCGTTCCGGTACTGCCTATACTGGATTCCCCGCTGAGATTGATACTACTCACTCCATAGATGAGCATTTTTTCTGTTTGCCGGTTGCTGTGCATCCTGTTCCTGGCGTGGGGGATTGTGGGCTGTTCCGAGGGAGAGCTGGCGCTGCGTGATGCCTGGATATCGGAAGCGCCGCCCAATGCGGTGGCTCAGGCGGGATATTTCGCTATTGACAACGGCACGGATCAGCCCAGGATGCTGGTCGGCGCCGCCAGTACGGTATTCGAATCCATTGAGATCCACCGTACGCTATATGACAAGGGTACCGGTATGGCGCGAATGGTGCATGAGGGGCAGGTTGAGATAGCGCCGCGGGCGGCGTTACGGTTCGAGCCGGGTGGTTATCATCTGATGCTGATAAAGCCAAAAAAGGTGCTGAGAGAGGGAGACCGGGCGCCCATAACGCTGGCCTTTGCAGACGGATCGAGGTTTGAGATCGAGTTTGTGGTGCGCCGGGAAGGGTTTCGTTTCTGATTCCATGCAGATCAGCTACAGAATATGGATGACCGCCACTACCGTGGTGTTGATTGCTGTCATTGCCATTGCGGGCCTTCAGATCTGGCGCCAGACGCCAGGTGATATCGCAATGATTGCGCCGCTGGATGCCTCCTGTGATCTTCAGAAAGAACCCTGTGAGGCCGTGTTTCCGGATGGCGGCCGGCTTGTCTTTTCTATTTCTCCCCGCCCCATCGAGGGATTGAGAACCCTGCAACTGCAAGTGCAGGCACAAGGGCTGGACGTGCGCTCCGTGGAGGTGGATTTTCGTGGCGTCGGTATGAACATGGGATTCAACCGGCCGCGCCTGGAACGGCAGTCTGCCGGCCGTTATGCCGGTTCCGGGGTGTTGTCCGTGTGCATAATGGAGCGTATGACCTGGGAGGCCACGGTGCTGGCCGGTACGGATAAAGGTATTCTGGCGGCGCCTTTCCGGTTTGAGACCCTGCGCTGAATAATTTCCGTGACGCCGAATCGCGGCCGGATATAAAAAAGGCGGTCCGGCTCTTTGCAAGCCGGACCGCCCGGGGATCTGAAATCAGAACTCCTGCGGCAGTGCCGCCAACTCCTCGGCCCTGAAGACGGGGCCGTCGATGCAGACGTAGGTGGAGCCGATATTGCAGCGGCCGCATTTGCCCAGGCCGCACTTCATGCGGTTCTCCAGGGTGGTGATCATCTGGCTCTGCTCGAAGCCCAGGCGTTCCAGGGCCTCGAAGGTGAACTTGATCATGATGGGCGGGCCGCAGACGATGGCGACGGTGTTGTCCGGGCTGGGGGCGAAGTCGTTTTCCAGGACATGGGGCACGAAACCCACGTGACCGTCCCAGTCGTCGGTTTCGCCGCCGGGGTCGACCGTCTTGACCATGTTGACGTCCGGCCTTTCCTCCCACTGGGCGATCTCCCGCTTGTAGACCAGGTCTTCCACGGTTTTGGCGCCATAGACGATGGAGATGTCCTTGTATTTGTCACGCAGGTCCAGCACGTTCCAGATGACGGAGCGCAGCGGGGGCAGGGCGATGCCGCCGCCGATGAAGATGAGGTTCTTGCCCTCCCACTCTTCGATGGGGAACACGTTGCCATAGGGGCCGCGGAAGCCGATGGTGTCCCCTTCCGTGAGATTGGCCAGGGCCGTGGTGACCTTGCCCACCTGGCGGAAACAGCACTCGATATGATCCATGCGGGTGGGGGACGAGGCTATGCAGAAGGTGCTTTCACCGGCGCCGAAGGCGGAGTACTCCGCGAATTGGCCGGCCTTGAAGCTGAAGCTCTCCCGCACCTTGTCGTCCTGGAACTTCAGATGAAAGGTCTTGATCCCCGGTGCTTCCTGGATGACCTTGGCAATGGTCATTAGATGGGGTTGATAAATATTGGTCATAGGTATATATCGGTTTACAGTTTACAGTTTACAGTTGACAGTTATTTAGCGACTTCTGCAATGCCTGGAGCATCTTCGAGATGGATTTCAACTCTTGTATAAAGCCTTTCGTGTCACTATTAGCAATAATGTCAACCTCTCGTGCAATGTATACTTGTGTTCTCAACTCCGCAGCTGAGCCTTTTGCGATAGCCAAGAACCTCTGAAAATCAGGGATACTGTTTCTTTCACTGCCTTCTGCGATATTTGATGGGATCGATATAGATGCCCGCAGCATCTGATCTCTCAATCAATAATCACGGCAATCGCTCAATACCTCGTAGACTTTGACAGCCAGTCGGCATGATCTCTTCCAGACTTCCAAGTCCCCAAATGAAGCGCTCATGATTTTTTCCAACCTCTCTGTTTTTTAACCGTCAACTGCCAACTGTCAACCGGCCGCCTTGGCGGCCACTTCCGCCATATACTCGGTGATGTCCAGGTTGACCGGGCAGCCGCGGATGCAGCGCCCGCAGCCGACGCAACCCTGCTGCTCGAATTTCTCCGGGTAGATCTTGAACTTGCAGTTGAACCGGTTGCGGTAGCGCTTGTATTGCCAGTCCCGCGGGTTGTGACCGGAGGCGTGCAGGGTGAAGTGGTCGAACTGGCAGGAATCCCAGAACTTGACCCGGTAGCCCTTGGAGCCTTTGTTCTCGTCCACGATATCGAAGCAGTGACAGGTCGGGCACAGGAAGGTGCAGGAGCCGCAGCCGATGCATTTTTCGCCCAGGCGCTCCCACATCTCGTCGTCGAAGTTGTCGAGGTTGTCCAGCCAGTCCTTGATGGGGGCGGCGTCGCGTATGCGGGTGAGTTTTTCCTTTACCGCCGCGCCGGCCTTTTCACGCTGTTGCTGGTCGCCTTCGCCTTCGAGCAGGGATTCCAGCAGGTTGGCGATGGCTTCCCCCGCCTCGGTCAGGACCTCTACGTGAATGAGGTCGCCGCCGATCTCGGTAAAGTGCAGGTCCGATCCCCTGGAGCTGTCGGGGGCCAGATCCACGGAGGTGCAGAAGCAACTGGCGTCCGGGGCGGTGCAGGAGTAGGTGACGATGGTGGTGCGCTCCCGCCGCCTGGTGAAGAAGGGGTCCTCGAAACCGGCGTTGGCGTCGGAGAAAACCGCGTTCAGGGAGGCGATGGAGGCGGCGTCACAGGGACGCACGCCGACGATGACGGTGCGCGGATACTCGTGATGCACCGGGATGATGTCGATCTTTTTGCCCCGCTTCTCGTAGGCGAACAGGGGTTCGTGCTTGGCGAACAGGAATTCCTTGACCCCGTTGAGGGGAAGCAGGCCTTCGCCAACTTGATGGTTCTCGCCGGATTTGACTTCGACCAGGGTGAGCACATCGATGGCGTCCGGCCCATCCTCCTCCAGGCGTGGCTGAAGGCGCGGGGCGATCACCCGCAGGTCGGCCTGCACCAGAAGGTCAATGGCCTTGCCAAGATCGCTTTTCTGTATGGTTGCTGTTCTCATAAATAATCAAAGGGGCAGTTGTCAGTTGTCAGTTGTCAGGGAGGGGCTCTCCGCCCTTTGTCCCCTGCGCCGTGACAACTGGAGCTTATTTAATAAAGTCCTCGCGATCGTCGACCTTGTAGGTGATCAAGGGATGCTTCTCCTCCAGGGAGTAGCCCGATTTGTATCCGTAGTTTTCCTGGACGATCTCTTTCATGCGCTGGTTGAACAGGTCCACCTGGATGTCCATGGGACAGGCCCGGGTGCATTCGCCGCAGCCGGTGCAGCGGCCCACCAGGTGCATGGCCCGGGTCAGGTGCCAGGAGAAGACGCCTTTCTTGTGGGCGGCCGGATCGATCCAGCTCGGTGTCGTTTCATCCGTGATGCAGACGTTGCAGGAGCAGTGGGGGCAGACCTCGCGGCAGGCGTAGCACTTGAAGCAGCGGTCGAAATCGTCCCGCCAGAAGGCGAAGCGCTGGTCGTTTTCCATGCCCATGAGGTTGGCCACCTTGGGGGAGGTGACCTTGTAGGGGCCGGAACGGTCGACCTCCGGTTTTTCACCGGGGAAGAAGTCGGTGTCCAGCGGGATCATGACGTCGCAGTCGGTGCACTTGCTGGCCCGGTTGCCGTCGTGCAGGCTGCCGTCCCACTTCTCGAAATGGGACACCACACCCTCGCAGGGGACGCCGAGGATGTAGACCTCGTCCCGTCTCAACTGGTTTTCGGCGATGAGCTGGGTGATGGCGCGGATGTCGCAGCCCTTGCCGATGATGCCGGTCTTTTTCCAGCCCTTCTTGGTGTATTCGTGGCGCTTGTTCAGATAGAGGGGCAGGGAGTTGATGCAGCGCGCGTCATAGATGAGCCGGTCCACGTCCTCCGGCTTGCGCACGAAGACAGGCGTCGTGCGGGTGGGGTCGCTGCCTTCGGCGTAGCCGATGACCACGTCCACCTCGCCATTCTCCAGCAGTTGGCGGGCCTGGTTGCGGATTTGCTCTATCATGCCGTCTCCCGATCTTTCTGCACCAGAAACTCGGCATAGGGGTCCACCACGTCGTCGCTGTATTGGGCGTGGGGCCCGAGTTCCCGCACCTTGTCGGTGAAATTGTCGATCACCTCGGTCCACTTGATGGCCTCGGCGGCGGAGATCCAGGAGAACTCGATGCGCTCGATGTCTATGCCGTTGAAGTCCATCAGCTCGCGAAAGGCGGTGTTGCGGCGGCGGGCGTAGTAGTTGCCCTCGTTATAGTGGCAGTCGCCGGGATGACAGCCGGAGACCACCACGCCGTCCGCGCCTTGCTCGAAGGCCTTGATCATGAACTGGGGATCGATGCGGCCGGAGCAGGGCAGGCGCACCATGCGCACGTTGGGCGAATAGTCCATGCGACTGGTGCCGGCGAGATCGGCCCCGGAATAGGTGCACCATTTGCACACGAAGGCCATGATCTTCGGCTCAAAGGCGTGTCTTTCGATTTTCTTACCCATGCTGTTCAGTCGTCAGTTATCAGTTGTCAGTCATCAGTTGCAGTTGTCAGTCATCAGTTGCCACAGGGGTTTTCTGCATCCTGAAAACCTTGTCTTAAACAAATTCTCCACCGAAGGCGGTGATCTGGGCGTAGACCTGTTCATTGGTATAGCCCTGGAGTTCGATGCTCTTGGAGCGGCAGGCGGTGTTGCACAGGCCGCAGCCCTGGCACAGCCCCGGGTTGACCTGGGCCGCCCACTTGCGGAAGTTGCCGTTGCGGTCCTTCAGCTCCACCCGGTCGATGGCGAGGTAGGGGCAGACGGTGACGCAGTCCCAGCAGTTCATGCACTTTTCCTGGTCCACGATGGCGACTTCGGGGTCCCGCTGCAACTCCTCCTTGGAGAACAGCGCCAGCACCTTGGAGGCCGCCGCGGAGGCCTGGGCCACCGTTTCCGGGATGTCCTTCACGCCCTGGCAGGTGCCCGCCAGGAAGATGCCGCCGGTGGAAGAATCCACGGGCATCAGCTTGGGGTGCTGCTCGGAGTAGAAGCCGTGCTTGTCGTAGCCGATGCCGAGGATCTGGGCCGTTTCTTCCGCGTCCCCCTGGGGCACCATGGCGGTGGCCAGCACCACCATGTCGGCCTCCACGTCCACGGCCTGTCCGGTGAGGGTGTCGGCGCCCTTGACCAGGATCTTGTCGCCCTTCTTGGACAGGCGGGAGACCCGGCCGCGGATGTACTGGGCCCCTTCGTTCTGGGCCCGGTTGATGAATTCCTCGTAGCCCTTGCCGCCGGCGCGGATGTCCATGTAGAAGACATAGGCCTTGCCGTGGTGCACTGAGTGCTGATACAGCATGGTGTGCTTGGCGGTGTACATGCAGCAGATCTTGGAGCAGTACTCCACGCCCTTGTTGCAGTCACGGGAGCCCACGCAGGCGATGAACACCACCGTTTCCGGAATCTTGCCGTCGGAGGGGCGGCGGATCTGGCCGCCGGTGGGGCCGGAGGCCGACGCCAGGCGCTCGAACTCCAGGCCGTTAATGACATCCACCAGGCGTCCCGCGCCGGAGCGGGGCAGGGCCGCGCGCTCTTTCTTGGTGAGCTTCTTGGGGGTCATGTGGGGCGGGCGCCAGCCGCCGTACTCGCGGTAGACGTTGGGCATGAGCTGGAAGCCGGTGGCCACGATGACGGCGCCGAACTCGATCTCTTTGATCTCGTCCTGCTGGGTGAAGTCGATGCAGTCCGGTCCGCACACCTGGGCGCAGAGGCCGCACTTGTCCTTGAGGATCTTGGGGCATTCGGTCTTGTCGATGACCGGCACTGTCGGTACCGCCTGGGGAAACGGGATGTAAATGATCGGACGCTTGACCAGGCCCATCTCGAACTCACTCTCCACCGAGAAGGGGCACTTCTCCCAGCACTCGCCGCAGCCGGTGCACAGGTCGTCGATGACGAACTTGGCCTTCTGCAGGATGGTGGCGCGGAAGTTGCCGATGAAGCCCTCTAGCTTTTGCAGTTCGGCATAGGCGTGGACGGTGATCAGGGGATGGTCCAGCACCTCCACCATCTTCGGGGTCATGATGCACTGGGAGCAGTCCAGGGTGGGGAAGGTCTCGGACAGCCGCGCCATGTTGCCCCCCAGGGAGGGCTCGCGCTCCACGATGTGGACCTCGATGCCGGCGTTGGCCAGGTCCAGGGCGGCCTGGATGCCGGCGATGCCGCCGCCGAGGATCAGGGTGCGCTTGGTCAGGGGCATGACGTAGCGCTCCAGCGGACGGTTGAACTTGATCCGCTCGATCATCATGTGGGTCAGATCCTTTGACTTGGCGGTGCCGATTTCCTTGTCGTCGTGCACCCAGGAGCACTGTTCGCGGATGTTGGCGATTTCCACCTTGAAGGGGTTCAGGCCGGCGGCCTCCGCCGCCTTGCGGAAGGTGGCCTCGTGCATCTTGGGGCTGCAGGCGGCGACGATACAGGCGTCCAGGCCCTTTTCCTTGATCGCCTTCTTGAACATTTCCTGTCCCGGCGCGGAGCACATGAATTTGTAGTCTTCCACGTGCACCACGCCGTTCTGCTCGCTGGCGTCCTTCGCCACCGCGGCAGTATCGACGGTGCGGGCGATGTTGTTGCCGCACTGACAGACAAAGACGCCGATTTTAGCCATAAATACGACTCCTTTTCGGCTGGCAACTGTCAGCCAATTCTGTTCCGCGATACGCCCCTGGCGGGGCGCCGGAGGGAGTTGAAATATTGGTTCGTGCCATGCTTTTAAACCGTTAACCGTAAACCGATAACCGCAAACCGAAGTTAAACGGTCGGAGACTTAACGTCCCAGCGGCGCTGCCGGATTTCGTCAGTTGCATAGTTGGGCAGGATCATGGGGCTGATGGCGCCGCGGTCCAGGCCGGCGTCGCTGAGCTCCTTGCCGTACTGGACCAGATGCTCCAGGGTGCCCGGCCCGGGTTCCGCGCCCGCGGCGATGGCCTTGGCGGCGGCGCTGCCGGCGCGGCGGCCGAATACCAGGATGTCCAGCAATGAGTTGCCCATGAGGCGGTTGTGGCCGTGCACGCCGCCGGTGGTCTCGCCCGCCGCATAGAGGCCGGGGACGGTGGTCTCCGACTGGTCGTTGATGGCGATGCCGCCGTTCTGATAGTGCAGGGTGGGGTAGACCAGCATGGGTACCTTGGCAATGTCGATGCCGAAGCGCTTGAACTGGATGTACTTGGCGGGCAGCTCGCGCTGCACCGTGCCGGGGCCGTGCAGCTCGTCGATGAGCGGCGAGTCCAGCCAGACGCCGAGGCGGCCGGTGGGCGTTTTCACGCCATTGCCCCGGCCGACGCACTCGCGGATGATGGCGGCGGACTCCACGTCCCGGGGCTCCAGCGGGAACACGAACTGCTCGCCGTCGATGTTCAGCAACTGGCCGCCGAGACCGCGCACCTTCTCGGTCACCAGCAGGCCCACGTTCTGCTCGGGATAGGCGGTGCCGGTGGGGTGGTACTGCACGGAATCCATGTAGCCCAGCCTGGCGCCGGCGCGGTAGGCCATCACCAGGCCGTCGCCGGTGGCGCCGTAGTGGTTGGTGCAGGCGAAGCCGCGGTAGTGCAGGCGGCCGGTGCCGCCGGTGGCGATCACCGTGGCCTTGGCCTTGACGGTGTAATAGGCCCCGGTCTCCAGGTTGTTGAGGACGGCGCCGGCGCAGCGGCCGTCTTTGTCCATCAGCAGCTCGATGGCGGGGGAGAACTCCAGGATCCTGATCTTGTCCTTGCGATTGCGGGTCTCGTCGCGCAGCACCCGCATGATCTCGGCGCCGGTCATGTCGCCGGCGGAGTGCATGCGCTTGCGGCTGGTGCCGCCGCCGTGGCGGGTCTTCATGCGGCCGTCGGGATGCTTGTCGAACATCATGCCGAGGGATTCCAGCCACTCGATGATCAGCGGGGCATCGTTGGTCAGGGCGGCCACCAGTGAGCGCTCGTTGGTGAAGTGTCCGCCGCCGATGACATCCAGGTAGTGGAAATAGGGTGAGTCGGGCTCCTGGTCGGCGCCCTGGATGCCGCCTTCCGCCATGACGGTGTTGGAGTCGCCGTGGCGCAGCTTGGTGGCCAGGATGACGTTCAGGCCTTCGGCCGCCGCGGTCAGGGCCGCGGAGCTGCCGCCGCCACCGCCGCCGATGACCAGCACGTCGGTCTCGTAGTCGGGTTTGGAGAGGTCCGCCTTGACGGATTCCAGCATGCTGCGGGATTCCAGCAGGTCGATGAGCTCTTCGGGGTAGACCTCGCCCTTGTTCGGGCCGATTCCCAATGCGCGCCGCCCTTCATCGGTGTAGTCGGGGTGGTACTGGTTCAGGACTTCGTCGCGCTGGTCCATGGACATGGCGGGAAAGGCCTTGCCGGCGCGGGATTCGGCGAGACGCTGGGGGCGGCTGGCCTCGACCCGTTTGATCAGGTCCAGCATTTCGGGAGTGTAACCTTCGGACATGATTACCTCGGCTTATAGTTTGGTCTGGTCTTTGGGCATCCACTCGCCTGGCTTGGCCAGGTCGGGTTCGCGCTCGCGTTCTACATAAAGGGTTTTGAGATCCTCGGCGCTCATTTCGCACAGCTCGGCCAGCATGGGCTCGTAGCGGCCGGAGCGGACCTGCTCCGCCCGGGCGGCGGTGACCTCGGATCTGGGGGTCAGCCGGGCGCCGGTGATGCGCCGGGCGGTCATGGCCACGTTGAACTGGGAGATGTTGGCCGGGCAGCGGCTGGCGCACAGGCCGCACATGATGCAGTCGAAGGATTTTTCCGCCCCGCCCTTGATGTCGCCGCGCTTGAAGTAGGCGATGTAGCCCATGACGTCGATGTCCATGGGGCAGGTGCGGGTGCAGGTGCCGCAGCCGACACAGCGGAAGATCTCGGGGTAGAGGGTGGCGATCTGCTCGTCTGCCGGCGTCTTGGTGTCGAGATCCAGATCCGGCGCCCGGTTGGAGGGGAAGAACGGCACCTGGGCCAGGATCATGCCGGGCTCCACCACGGTCTGGCAGGCCAGGCCGGTGCGCAGGGTGTGATCCCCCTCGATGCGGTAGAAGGTGCCGCAGGCGCCGCAGATGCCGCCGCGGCAGCCGCAGCCGCGCTTGAACTGATAGCCGGCGTACTCCATCGCCTTGAGGATGGTCAGGGTCTCGGGCACCTCGTAGGGCTGTCCCATGATGCTGATGGTGATGAAGCGGGCATCCGGCGGCGGGATGGTCCGGTCGCCAACCATGATTGGCTTGTTGTCTTGTGTAGATTTAGTCACGGACTGACTCCTGATCAAGCTCGAACTAGTCGCTTTCGCCATCCGCACCGGCCGCGGCGAATACGGGCCGCGGGTCGATGAAATGGTCTTCAAGCTGGTGATTCTCTGTGTCCAGGCCAAAGGCGATGGCTAGAAGCTGGGTGAAATAGAGCACCGGCACCCCGTCGAGGCCGCTGAACCGGGTCTCGTCGCTCTGGCTCTTGTCCAGGTTGGACTGGCACAGGGGGCAGGCGGTGACCAGGGCCTGGGCGCCATATTCCGCCGCCTCGGCAAGGATGTCATAGGAGAGCTGCGATACCTTCTCCGGCTCCCGCATCACCAGGTAGGAGCCGCAGCAGTCCACCTGGCCGGGAAAATCCACCACCTTGCAGCCCAGGGCGTCGAGGAAATCGTGCAGGATGACCGGGTCTTCGGGATCGTCCAGCCCGATCTCCTTTTTCGGCTTCAGCAGCAGGCAGCCGTAGTAGGGGGCCACCCGGTATTTGCTCAGATCGGTCTTGACCATCTTGGCCACGTTGTCGAAGCCGATGACGTCGCGCAGGTACTCCAGGTAATGGACCACCCGTATGGATCCGTCATATTTGCGGTCGAGGAAGGCGTTGATGGTTTCGAGTTTGCTCTCGTCCTGCTGAAACGCATATTCCGTGCGCTTCAGGGTGTTGTAACAGAAGGTGCAGAGGGTGATCAGGTTAGGATCCACTTCTTCCTTCTGGCAGCGCTTCTCGGCCTCCACCAGGATATTGGTGGGGGCGGTGAGACCCATCAGGTTGTCCTTGGTCAACGGATAGGAGGCGCCGCAGCAGTTCCAATCCTTCAGCTCGTCCATTTCGAAGCCGATGACCTCGGCGCAGTCCATGGCGGAGCGCTCGAATCCCAGCGCCTTGGTCTTCAGGGTGCAGCCGGGATAGTAGGGAATACGAACAGGCTTTTCTGACATCCGGATTCCTTAATGTTTATATGAATTTGCGAAAGCCGCTGACAACGGCCATCTGGGGTGAGTGGGCGAGGAAGTTCCGGCTCATCGATTCAAGGCAGACCCTGGGATCCTGGTTTCGCAGGTGCAGGTTTTTGAGTCCCTCGATGATGGCCGCCGGGCTGACGTTCTTGGGGCAGCGTTCGGAACAGGTCAGGCAGGCCATGCAGGACCAGATCGATTCGGCATTGCGCGCCATCTCGAACTGGCCGAGCTTGAGAAGCTGGATCAGGACGCTGGGCGGCGGGTCCATGGAGGCCGGGCAGCCCGCGGTGCATTTGCCGCACTGGTAGCAATCGGAGATGGTCTCTCCGGTGGCCAGCTCGAGTTCTCTTATTGCTTTCAGGTCTTTTGCAGCGGGGTTGATCAGCATTCCCGACCTCGTTTGTAAATTAGGATCAGTGCCCAATATGGGGCTGCCTCCGGGCGGCGAGGGGCATATTCAACCCCATGATGCACCCTTGTGCAAGATTGACAGAGCTGGATTATTGTGCATTTTCTTTGCGGCCATGACGGCCAGGCTCTTGTGCCCGCTTCGCTGTGCCAGCCGTAACTGCATGAAATGACAAATATTGTTGTCGTTGCGGCCGGCCCCTGGGCAGGGGTTTTGGTGCGGTCTGAAAGCCTCTTATTTATAAAGAAGCCCCGCCGTGGTGCGGAAGTGAAAATGGCGGCGCATCCGGTGACAGCCGCTGGGGCGGGAGGATGGCCGCCGTTTATGCAAATCGAGGTAAATTTTACAGGCATCCCGATGCGGGCTTGTGGTAGGATACGCCGATTTTCGCCGGGGCGGCCGGCTTTGGGCGCCGCGGCGCACCCCATTTTTATACTGTTGAGGCGGGTTATGAGGGCCGTAAAACTGGTTTAGGCGTAAATTGGGGATACACAGGAGCCGGCGCTTCCTTTATATTTCGCCCTTATTGTCCAGGGCCACCGCGAATATCTCTCTGCATTCCCCGAGAAATCCATAATGAACAAGCGATCAGCCCCGCTGGGCCAGTGAAGCCCTGGGGTGAATCTCTTCATAACTAGGTGTAAGGAGTAGACGAAATGTCCAGGAAAAAAATTGCTTTGATTGGGGGCGGCCAGATTGGAAGTATCCTGGCGCTCCTTATCGCTCAGAAAGAGTTGGGTGACGTGGTAATACTGGATCGTCCCGAACTGTCCGATCCCATGAAGGGCAAGGCCCTGGATATGATGGCGCTGCGGCCTCATGGCGGATATGACGTCAACCTGTCGGGCACCGGGGATTATGCGGATATCGAGGGCGCCGACGTGGTGGTGATCACCGCCGGTCTGCCGAGAAAACCCGGCATGACCCGGGATGATCTCCTGGAAATCAACCTGGGCATTATCCGAAACGTGGCGGACAAGGTGAAAGAACACGCCCCCAACGCCTTCGTGATCCTCACCACCAATCCCCTGGACGCCATGGTCTATGCCTTCTACAAGCTCTCCGGCCTGCCGAAGGAGCGGGTCATCGGCATGGCGGGCGCCCTGGACAGCGGACGCTTCAAGGCCTTCGTGGCCATGGAGACCGGGTTGTCCTCCGAAGATGTATCCGCCATCGTGCTGGGTGGCCATGGCCCCACCATGATCCCCCTGGTCCGTACCGCCACTGTCGGCGGCGTGCCCCTCGAGGCGCTGCTCCCCAAAGAGAAAATTGATGCCATCTCCGACCGCACCCGCGAGGCCGGCACCGAAGTGGTCAAGCTGCTGGGCAATGGCAGTGCCTACTTCAGCCCGGCCGCATCCTGCTGCGAAATGGTCGAGGCCTATCTGAAGGACAAGAAGCGGGTGATTTCCTCCGCCGGCCTGTGCGAGGGCGAATACGGCGTCGACGGTTATTTTATGGGCGTGCCCTGCGTCATCGGCGCCGGCGGCCTGGAGAAGATTCTCGAGTTCGAACTGACGCCGGAGGAGCAGGCGATGTTCGACAAGACCCTGGAGGCGGTGAAGACAACCGTCGAGGAAACCGGGCTCTAGATGATAGCGGTTAGCGATTAGCAATTAGCGGTTAGCGATTAGCAATTAGCATTCAGCTAACAGCTAACAGCTAACAGCTAACAGCTAACAGCTAACAGCTAACAGCTAACAGCTAACAGCTAACAGCTAACAGCTAACAGCTAACAGCCAAATCAATACTTGAAGCTTAAATCTTTATATATCTATAAGGAGTCAACAAATGCAAATCACAGGCATGTTGTGGGGTTCCAAGCTCCTCGATTACGTGGACTTTCCCCGCTCGGAGATTCTCGGGCCGGAGGCGAGTACGGACGAGATCCGGGAGATGATCAAAAAGTGGGGCATGGTGCTGGTAAAGCCTGTGTTCAAGGGCGGCGTGGGCAAGAAGGGCAAGGCCGGCCTGATCGGTTTCGCCAAGGACCTGGAGACCGCCATCAATGAAAAGGAGCGCCTCTACTTTGCCAAGCACATGCATGGCACCACCCAGGCCAAGGCGGAGGGCGTCACCTTTGAAAGCGCCATCCCGGCCGAATACGAGATCTATGTCTCCATCACGGACAGCACCAAGTACCGGGCTCCGACCCTCACCATTACCCACCACGGCGGTGTAGACATCGAGGAGCTGCCGGCGGACAAGATCGCCACGGTGCCGTTCGATCCCCTGACCGGCCTCAAGGGCTTCGTCATCTCCAACACCCTGCGCCGTCTGGGCGCCCCCAACGAGATCATCAGCCCGCTGGTGCAGAATCTGCCCAAGCTGTGGGATCTGTATCACAACTACGGCATGAACATGCTGGAGCTGAATCCCATCCGCATGATGCCCAACAAGAAAGGGCGCCTGGTGCCGGTGGCCTGTGATTTCAAGTGCTCTTTCGATACGGATGATCCCAGCTACAAGCGTTTGCGCCTGCCTTCCGATCTGGACAGCTCCGAGCTGACCGACTACGAGCGCGAAGTGAACCAGTTGCGGACCTACCAGGGCCAGTCGGACGTGTTCGTCACCAACGATCAGGGCACCATCACCGCCATGACCTTCGGCGGCGGCGCCAACGCCCTGGTGACCGAGCTGCTGGGCGACGCCGGCATCATCTCCTCCGATTTCGGCGGCAACCCGCCTTACGAGAAGATGTACGAGATCAGCCGGATCACCTATAAGTACTGGCTGGCGCAGAGCAACGTCCTGTTCATCATCGGCGGCAAGGCCAACAACACCGACATCTTCGAGACCTTCCGCGCCATGGGCGACGCCCTGCGTGATTATTTCAACGCCAACGGACCCAAGCCCCTCTACGTGGTGGTGGGCCGTGGCGGACCCAACCTGATCCGCGGCATGGGCTACCTCAAAGACACCCTGGACGGCCTGAAAATCCCCTACCGCATGTTCGGCTTCGATTCATCCATGAGTGGCGTGGTGAACTATGCCAAAGACATCGACGACTGGATGCGGCACAAGGGCGGCAGAGAGGCCATCGCCAAGGCGATGGGCATCGACTACAAGCCCGAAGCGGCAGCCTGATACAAGTCACGGTCAGTTACAGAATCAAAGAATAGAGGTTCAGCATGTCATCCATAACCAGTTCTGGAAAGCGTAGCCGGATTCCGCGCGGCGTAGCGGCTTTTGAGCATTACTATGTGGGAATCGATTCCCTGGAGCAGATCGCCACCAAGGAAGACCGGGTGTGCGTATTGAATATTTTGGGCGGCGAGAGCCGCACCGTAACCCCCGTCAGCCATGTCTATTCCGGCGGCAATATCGTCTGCGGCACCATGCCGGGCCGTTCCGGCTCGGTGATGAAGACCGAGATCGGCGACATTCCCGTTTACAACAACGTGGCCGAGGCGCTGGAGGCGGGTCACCAGTTCAACGTGGCCGTGGTCTATGTGCCGCCCTCCGGCGTGAAGGACTCGGTCATCGAGGCGGTGCGGGTCAACCCGGACATCAACAAGGTGGTCATCCTCACCGAGAAGGTGCCCCTGTCGGATGCCCGCATCATTCGCCAGTATTGCCAGCAGCAGGGCGTGGACGCCTTTGGCGCCAACTGCCTCGGCATCGCCGACGCCCACCATCACGTGCGCATCGGCGGCGCCCTGGGCGGCAACGCCCCCGAGGAATCCCTGGTGCCGGGCTCCATCGCCCTGTTCTCCAATTCCGGTAACTTTACCACCACCATCGCGACCTATCTGCTGACGGCGGGCTGGGGCACCACGGCTTCCATCTCCTCCGGCAAGGATGTCTACATCCACTTCGCCGCCCCGGAATTCGCCCACGCCTTCCAAAACGATGACCGCAGCAAGGGGGCGGTGATGTACATCGAGCCCGGCGGTTATTACGAGCAGGACGTGGTATTCAAAAAGCCCGTGGTGGCCTGCGTGGTGGGCCGCTGGAAGGCCAAGCTGACCCGCGCCTGCGGCCATGCCGGGGCCATTGCCGGCTCCGGCGACAATGCCGAGGCCAAGGAGCGCTGGTTCATGGAGAAGTTCGGGGTGGACGCCCTGTACACCCCGGAAAACCCGGTCTGCACCGCCAAGGGCGCGGTGGTGACCAATATCGCTCACATCCCGGCGGCCATGACGGCGGTCATGGCCCTCAACGGCGTTGAGCCCGACTTCGAGCCCAGGGGCGATCTCTCCCTGAAGCCCTGGTTCGCCAGCGACCTGGATATCGGCCTGCCGCCGGAGCTGGATCTGCCGGTGGTGGAGGCCATGCCGCCCTACAATGAGCAGATCGCCGCCCTGGCCAAGCAGGTGGGCGTGGTCTTCCCGCGCCAGTCCATGAAGGACGCCTCCGGCGCCTCCATGATGGACCCGAAGACCCAGGTGAGCCGCCTCCAGGGCGTGAGCGTCCTGGATGCCTCGACCCACAGCTTCGAGGAGAACCTGGTGCTGGCGCTGGCCCGTGAGTATCCGGATGAGAACGGCCGGGCCCTGGTGAACGTGGTCCTCAACGCCTATGTGAATCAGGCCGGGGAAATGACCATAGCCGCGGCCGATGCGGCCCGCGCGGCGGGTAACAGCCCCAATACCGTGCTTGCCTCCGCGCTGGCGATTGTCGGTCCCAACGAGGTGGCCGGCGCCAAGGCTGCGGCCGAGGCCCTGAAAGACCTGTTCGGCCAGTCCGGCCTGTCCGATCCGGCCGACGAGGACTTCGACATCGGCGCCCAGGTGGAAGAGGCTGCTTCCGGCTCCGCCGCCGACGCCCTGCTGGCGGACAGCGCCACGGTCCGCAGCGAAGGCATGCTGGCGGCGCTGAAGAGCCGCGGCGTCAAATCCGTTTTCCTGCGCTTTCTCGAGGCCCTGGCCGAGCGCACCGGCAAGGCCGTCGCCGAGGATGCCATCCCGGCCGCGGCGGCCAGCCACCTGGTATGGAAGCCCCTGATGCACAAGCGGGTCTCCGTGTTCACCCTGGTGAACATGCCCTGGCACCTGCGCATCTTCAGCACCCTGATAGGCTCTTCCGGCGCCGCCGATCAGCAGCAGGAAGGGAGCTTCTGCGGCGTCAGCGAGCAGGAGCTGATGAACGACTGGGGCTTCACCGAGACGGCCCACCTGGCGCTGCTGAGCAGGAAGGCGGACGAGGGCGAGCTGTTCGCCCTGTCCATCCTGCTGGGCCTGCTGACCACCAACGGCCCCGGCACCATCTCCGCCCAGGGGGCCAAGGGCGCGGTCAGCGCCGACGGTCCCGAGGTGCCGGAGCGGGTGCAGGTCAACAAATGCTATCTTGGTTTCCTCTCCCACACCGGCTACGCCCACGGCGGCAACGGCTTCGAGGCCATGGCCTTCCTGATGCAGCAGTTCAGGGACTCCGGCCTCAAGGATCCGGGGGATCCCGACCACGGCCTGGATCTCGCCGGCATGGCCCTCAAGTACGCCAAGGAGTACAAGGAGTACAAGACCAAGGCCAAGGCCGCGGGTGAACTGTCCTACGCCAAGATCCCCTGCATCAACCATCCGGTGTTCAAGGGCAAGGATGTCAATTTCGACCCCCGGGAAGTGTTCGTGCGGGACCTGATCAAAAAGCAGGGGGCCTACAACATCTTCCTGGAGTACTACCACGAACTGGTGGAGGCCCTGTGCAAGGTGGGCGTCAGCAAGAACGTCTACTGCGTCAACGTGGATGCCGTGATTGCGGTGATCCTGCTCAAGATGCTGTGGCGGCCCTATGCCGAAGGCAAGGTCACCGAGCAGCAGCTTGAAGCGGCCGCCTTCACCGTGTTCGTGTACGGACGCATGATCGGCAGCGCGGCGGAGATCGACGACCATACCAACCGCGGCCGCAACATGGACACCCGCACCCCGGCCAGCAAGGTCACCTATGTAGGCTAAACCGTAAATAACCCCTTTACAGAAGGGCCTTTTGCGTTCATCATGCCCGGCCGTCCTCCTGGAGCGGGAGGCCGGCCGGCATGATGGCCTGGCTCAGCGCGATTTCCCAGAAAGATTTTTGGGCGGCACTCCAACTGAACCAGAGGCGACTGATGGAAAAAATCAGGGTTCAAAATCCGGTTGCGGGGTTGGATGATGGCGAGAGGGTGCGGTTCGCGCGCGCATTCGCCAAGGATACGCCGTTCCCGTCATACCCGCGGCCGGGGGCTGGAGGCCACGGGACGGGCGCCCTCCCATTCTGCGCCCCGGCTGTCCGCCGCAACACGTCTCACTCGATTCCCTGCTGGCGACCTCATGCCAGTCAAAAAGATTTTCACCGATCCGATCGCTTCGCCCCTTGCCGGGAATCCGGGGCGCGGTCCGGCTCGGCTTTCAGCATCCGGATTCTTTAAACTGAGGAAAAAAACATGACCGATCAAACACCAGACATCATTTGGACGAAAATCGATGAAGCCCCAGCGCTGGCGACCTATTCCCTGCTTCCCATTGTGAAGACCTTCACGGAGGCGGCCGGCGTTTCTGTCGAAACAAGGGATATCTCCCTTGCCGGCCGGATCATTGCGAATTTCCCCGACAACCTGACGGAGGAGCAAAAGATCCCCGATGAGCTGGCCCGCCTGGGGGCGCTGGCCAAGACGCCCCGGGCCAACATTATCAAACTGCCCAACATCAGCGCCTCGGTTCCCCAGTTGAAGGCGGCCATCAAAGAGCTGCAGGAAAAAGGCTACGACATCCCGGATTACCCGGAAGATCCCAAGACCGACGCCGAAAAGGAGATCAAGGAGCGTTATGCCAAGGTGCTCGGAAGCGCGGTGAACCCGGTGCTGCGCGAGGGCAACTCCGACCGCCGGGCGCCGGCTGCGGTGAAGAACTACGCCAGGAAGCACCCCCACTCCATGGGGCCCTGGAGCCCGGACTCCAAGTCCCATGTCGCCTCCATGAGCAGCGACGATTTCCGCTCCAATGAGAAATCCACCACCATGGCCGAGGCGACGAATGTAAAAATCGAGTTTGTCGGCCCGGACGGGAGCGTCACCACCCTCAAGGAAAACGTGCCGCTGCAGGCCGGCGAAGTCGTCGATGCGACCTTCATGAGCAAAAATGCCCTGACCAAATTCCTGGCGGAGCAGATAGATGATGCAAAAAACCAGGACGTGCTCTTTTCCCTGCACATGAAGGCCACCATGATGAAGGTCTCCGACCCCATCATCTTTGGCCATTGCGTCAAGGTGTTCTACAAGGACGCCATTGAAAAGCATGCGGCCGTGATCGAAGAGCTTGGCGTCAACTTCAACAACGGCCTGGGCGATCTCTATGCGAAAATCCAGAGCCTGCCGGAAGACCAGCGGGCGGAGATCGAGGCGGATATCCAGGCCGTTTACGATAAGCGCCCTGCCATTGCCATGGTGGATTCCGACAAGGGCATCACCAACCTGCACGTGCCCAGCGACGTGATTATCGACGCCTCCATGCCCGCCGCGATCCGCGCCTCCGGTCAGATGTGGGGCCCGGACGGCAAGCAGCACGACACCAAATTCGTCATCCCCGACCACTCTTACTCGCCGCTGTATCAGGCGACCATCGAGAACTGTATTGAGCACGGGGCGCTGGATCCGAGAACCATGGGGACGGTTCCAAACGTGGGCCTGATGGCCCAGAAAGCGGAAGAGTACGGCTCCCATCCCACCACCTTCGAGGCCCCGGGCAACGGCCTCATCCGCGTCGTGGACGCCGATGGCAACAGCATCCACGAGCACAATGTGGAAGAAGGCGACATCTGGCGCATGGTCATGGTAAAGGATGCGCCCATTCAGGATTGGGTGAAGCTGGCGGTGACCCGCGCAAGGGCCACCGGCTGGCCGGCGATATTCTGGCTGGACGATGACAGGGCACACGGCCGTGAGCTCATCAAAAAGGTGAACACCTACCTGAAGGACCATGATACAGAAGGCCTGGATATCCGCATCATGTCCGTGTATGACGCCGCAAAACTCACGGTGGAGAGAATGAGAGCGGGTGAAAACACCATTTCGGTGACAGGCAACGTATTGCGTGACTACAACACCGATCTGTACCCCATTCTCGAAGTGGGCACCAGCGCGAAAATGCTCTCCATCGTGCCCCTGATGAACGGCGGCGGCCTGTTCGAGACCGGCGCCGGCGGCTCGGCTCCCAAGCACGTTCAGCAACTGGTTCAGGAAAACCACCTGCGCTGGGATTCTCTCGGCGAGTTCCTGGCGCTGGTGCCGTCTCTGGAGCATCTCAGCAACCTTACCGGGAACAAGAAGGCCAAGGTGCTGGCCAATGCCCTGGATCAGGCAACGGAACAACTGCTGGAGAACAACAAGTCACCCTCGCGCAAATGCGGTGAGCTGGATAACCGTGGAAGCCACTTCTACCTGGCCCTGTACTGGGCCCAGGCGCTGGCGGGGCAGACCGAGGATGCGGAGCTGCAGGCGCATTTCGCCAAATTGGCCCAGGAACTCGGAGACAATGAGACCAAGATCGTAGAGGAGCTCAACGCAGTCCAGGGGCACCCCGTTGACCTGGGTGGCTATTACCTCCCGGACGAGGAAAAAACATCCAAAGTAATGCGTCCAAGCCCAACCTTCAACGCCATACTGGATGCTGTAGGCTAAAGGCTAAAGGCTAAAGGCTAAAGGCTAAAGGCAAAAGGCAAAAGGCAAAAGGCAGGAGAACCCTGGTTGGTTCAGGGTTTCTCTCCCACGGCGTAAACTGCAACAGGGGAGGCGCATCCATTTTGGATGCGCCTTTTTCTTTTTGTAGTAATAATGCCCCTCTGTTCCACTGGATGTATGTCATGCGGTTGACAATGATGAATGTTGCTCTAAAAATGGATCGGGGCTGAATCCACAGACAGTGACAGGGAGACTAATAATGCTTTTTATTCAAGGGCGCTTCAGCGCCGCTATGGTGGGTTCGGTTTTTCTTCTTAACGATAGATCCATATTTCCCGCTAAAAAGCGTGCGTACTCATCAACAGGTGGGGGCACTAAGCAACTGATGTCGACCCGGAGCCATGGATTGCTCTCCATGGCCTTCATTGCATTCCTGGGCATAGCCTCTTATGCCCATGCTGAAACTACTGCGGATGGGCAAGGGAGGACGCGGAAATCCGAGGTGCGATTTGGAATATTGGCCCACGATGTAGACGGTTTATGGAGTGGCTTCCGCCGTGAAGGTGGCATAGATTACAACGCCGAGTATATCTTCGGTTCTGCGAGCTTTGATCTGCTTTCCGGATATGTGCGCCCTAATATCGGCATCAGCGTTAATGATAGTGGGGATACTAATAAGGTCTATGCCGGACTCCTTTGGGAGTATGACTTTAAGTCAGGTATATTCTTGAACCTGGGTGCGGGATTGGCCGTGCATGACGGTGAAATAGATACATCAGAGGAAGGAAAAAAAGAGTTGGGCTCAAGGGTATTGGTAAGGTTTCCAATAGAGGTTGGTTATTCATTTAGCCAGAGTGTGCGCCTGTCTGTTGCCTTTGATCATGTATCCAACGCTTATCTGACTTCCCCCAATGAGGGAATGGATACGCTTGGCTTGCGCCTGGGCTTTCGGTTTTAACAAAAAAAAAGACCCTCCCCGGTCTGGGGAGGGCCTTTTTTGTCCCAAATTTAAATTGGGTAGATCATCAGATCAGCCGAGGTTGGACAGGATGGCGTCCGCGCTGGCCTTGGCGTCGCCGTACAGCATGCGGGTGTTGTCCCTGAAAAACAGGGGATTGTCCACGCCGGCGTAGCCTGTTCCCTTGCCACGCTTCATGACCACCACGGTGCCCGCCTTCCAGACCTCCAGCACCGGCATGCCGGCGATGGGGCTGTTGGGGTCGTCCAGGGCGCTGGGGTTGACGATATCGTTGGCGCCAATGACCAGGACGGCATCCGTCTCCGGGAAGTCCTCGTTGATCTCATCCATTTCCAGCACGATGTCATAGGGCACCTTGGCCTCGGCCAGCAGGACGTTCATGTGGCCCGGCATGCGCCCCGCTACGGGATGGATGGCGAATCGCACGTTGATGTCCTTGGCGCGCAGCTTGCGCGTGATCTCGTTGATGGTGTGCTGGGCCTGGGCCACCGCCATACCGTAACCGGGCACGATGATCACCTGCTTGGAGCTGTCCAGCAACTCGGCCACTTCCTCCGGGGAGGTGGCGGGGGCGTACTCCTGCTGCTCGCCGTCGCCCGCGGCCGCCGTCCCGCCCGCCGTGCCGAATCCGCCCGCGATAACCGCCAGGAACTTGCGGTTCATGGCCCGGCACATGATATAGGAGAGGATGGCGCCGCTGGAGCCCACCAGTGCGCCGGTGACGATCAGCAGGTCGTTGTTCAGCATGAAGCCGGTGGCCGCCGCCGCCCATCCCGAGTAGCTGTTGAGCATGGAGACCACCACGGGCATGTCCGCGCCGCCGATGGCCATCACCATGTGAACCCCGAAGGCGAAGGCGATAATGGTCATGACGATGAGCGCGGCGATGGCGCCCGTGCTGTGCTCACCGCCCACGAAGCCGGTGGCCAGGAAGACGCAGACGACCCCCAGGCCGAGGTTCAGCCAGTGACGGCCGGGCAGCAGCACCGGCTTGCTGGTGATGATGCCCTTGAGCTTGCCGAAGGCGACCACCGAGCCGGTGAAGGTGACGGCGCCGATCAGCACCCCGAGGTAGATCTCGATCTCGTGGATGGTGACGGCCGCTCCGCTGAGGGCGTGGCCGCCGCTGTCGGCCGAAGGCCCGAAATAACCGGCGTAGCCCACCAGCACCGCGGCCATGCCGACGAAGCTGTGCAGAATGGCCACCAGTTCCGGCATTTCGGTCATCTGGACCTTGAGGGCCAGATAGCCGCCGATGCCGCTGCCGATGATCATGGCCACCGCCAGCCAGGCGTAGCCGCCGCCGTGGACCTGTTCGCCGAAGATGGTGGCGATCAGTGCCAGGGCCATGCCGACTATGCCGTAGAGGTTGCCGCGGCGGGCCGTTTCCGGATGGCTCAGGCCGCCCAGGGCCAGGATGAAGAGCACCGCCGAGATGATGTAGAAAGCTGTTTGTAAACCTGAACTCATTTCCACATCCCCTTATTTCTGGAACATCTTCAGCATGCGCTGAGTCACGGCGAAACCGCCCGCGATGTTGATGGTGGCGATCAGAATGGCGATAAAGGCCAGAAACACCACCAGGCCGCTGGAACTCGATACCTGCAGCAGTGCGCCCACCACGATAATGCCGCTGATGGCGTTGGTCACGCTCATGAGCGGGGTGTGCAGGGCCGGGGTCACGTTCCAGATCACCATGTAGCCGACGAAGCAGGCAAGCACGAACACGGTGAAGTGGGCCAGGAACTCCGGTGGGGAGACCTGCCCCATGGCGGCGATCAGGGCGCCGCCGATGCCCAGGCCGATGAGGCCGGCGTACTTGTTCTTCTCCTCCTCCTTCTCTTCCGGCTGAGGCGGCGCCGCCACGGCCGGGGCCGGCTTGGCGGGGGCCGCGGAGACCTGGATCGGCGGTGGCGGCCAGGTGATCTCGCCTTCCTTGATGACGGTGGCGCCGCGGATGACGTCATCCTCCATGTTCACCAGGATCTCGCCGTTCTTTTCGGGGGTCAGGTCCGTCAGCAGGTGCCGCAGGTTGGTGCCGTAGAGCTGGCTGGACTGGGTGGCCAGGCGGCTGGGCAGATCGGTGTAGCCGATGATGGTGACGCCGTGCCTGGTGACCACCTTGCCGGGCTCGGTGAGGGCGCAGTTGCCCCCCTGCTCGGCGGCCAGATCCACGATGACGCTGCCGTCTTTCATGGATTCCACCATGCCGGAGGTGATCAGCTCGGGAGCCGGCTTGCCGGGGATCAGGGCGGTGGTGATGATGATGTCCACCTCCATCGCCTGCTCGGCGAACAGCTTCATCTCCGCCTCGATGAACTCCTTGCTCATGGTCTTGGCGTAGCCGGTGCCGGGGGAGCCGTCTTCCTGTTCCTCGAAATCGAGCATGAGGAACTCGGCCCCCATGCTCTCCACCTGCTCCTTCACCTCGGGGCGGGTGTCGAAGGCGCGCACGATGGCGCCCATGCTGCTGGCCGCGCCGATGGCGGCCAGCCCGGCGACGCCGGCACCGATCACCAGGATCTTGGCCGGCGGCACCTTGCCGGCGGCGGTCACCTGGCCGGTGAAGAAACGTCCGAACCGGTTGGATGCCTCCACCACGGCGCGGTAGCCGGCGATGTTGGCCATGGAGCTCAGGGCGTCCAGCTTCTGGGCGCGGGAGATGCGGGGCACGCTGTCCATGGCCAGGACGGTGGCCTTGCGCGCCTTGAGCTTGTTCATCAGGTCCTCGTTCTGGGCGGGCCAGATGAAGCTGATGAGAGTGGCGCCTTCGTGCAGCAGCTCACTCTCGTGGACCCCCAGGGCCGGATGGGGCTCCGGCGCCCGCACCTTCAGCACGATGTCCGACTGGGCCCACAGGGCCTTTGTGTCCTCCACCACTTCCACGCCCGCCTCGCGGTAGGCGTCGTCGGAAAAGTTGGCCCCGGCGCCGGCCCCGGCCTCGATGGCCACTGAGAACCCCAGTTTCTGAATGCGTTCAGCGGTCTCCGGGGTTGCGGCGACGCGCCGCTCCCCCTCATGGACCTCTTTTGGAATGCCGATCTTCATAGCCATGCCGGATTATCCTTTGTAGGTTGCTTTGAACAGAGGCAGCGCGCCGCCGGCCTTCAGGGTTTCCACGTCGCCCGGCTCGAAGGCCGGGTTCAGCGGAATCTTCTCGCCCTTGACCTCCAGGAACAGATCGCCTTCCAGGTTGGAGACGTCCAGGGAGACGGTGTCGCCCTGGCTGATCTTGTCGTAGTCCGCCTCGTTGGCGAAGGTCAGGGGCACGATGCCGAAGTTGACCAGATTGGCCACGTGGATGCGGGCGAACTGGGCCACCACCACGGCACGTACGCCCAGCCAGCGGGGGCAGAGGGCGGCATGTTCGCGGGAGCTGCCCTGGCCATAGTTCTCGCGGGCGACGATGAAGCCGTGTCCCCCGGCATCGCGGTGGGCGACGGCGCGCTTGGAGAAGCTGGGGTCCACTTGGCTGAAGGTGGCCTGCATGGCGTACTCCTTGACGTTGGAGCGCAGGGGCAGGAAGGTCCCGGCGGGCTGGATGTCGTCGGTGCTGATGTTGTCGCCCAGCTTGAGCAGGACCTCGCCCTCCAGCCGGTCGGGCAGGGGGTCGAAATCCGGCAGGGCCATGATGTTGGGTCCGCGGATGACCTCCACCTTCTCCGCCTCTTCCGGCGGCAGGGGCATGATGAAGGAGTCGGTGTCGAGCACGGCGGGCTGCTGCTTGAACTCGATGGGCTGGGCCGGCGGCAGGGTGATCTCGCCGGTCAGGGCGGAGGCGGCCGCCACCAGCGGGCTGACCAGGTGCACCTGGGCGGTCTCGGTGCCGGAGCGCTTGGGGAAGTTGCGGTTGAAGGTGCGCAGGGAAATGCCGTTGCTCACCGGGGAGCCGCCCTGGCCGATGCAGGCGCCGCAGCCGTTCTCCTGGATGCGCACGCCGGAGTGGTACAGGGAGGTGATGTAGCCGGCCTCGGCCAGTTGCATGGCCACGGCGCGGGAGCCGGGATAGAGCAGGGTGTCCACCGCCACGCGCTTGCCCTTCAGCACCTCGGCGAAGGAGGCGATGTTCTCATAGGAGCTGTTGGTGCAGCTGCCGACGGAGACCTGGTTGATCTTGGTGCCGGCGTGGGCGGCCACGGTCTCCACGTTGCCCGGGGAGGGGTAGAGGGCGATCAGCGGCTCCAGGGCGGAGAGGTCGATGTCGATGATGCGCGCGTATTCGGCGCCCTCATCGGCGGCCAGGGGCTTGTAATCCTCGGGGCGGCCGTGGCTGGCCAGGAACTCCCGGGTGCGCTCGTCGCTGGGGAAGATGGAGGTGGTGGCCCCCATCTCGGCGCCCATGTTGGTGATGGTGGCGCGTTCGGTGAGCGACAGGTTGGCGACGCCGGGGCCGCCGTATTCGAAAATGATGCCCTTGCCGCCCTTGACGCCGTTGATCTCCAGCATCTTCAGGATCACGTCCATGGCCATGACCCCCGGCTTCAGCGCGCCGGTGAGGTTGACCTTGACCACCTGGGGCATGGGCATGCTGTATTGGCCGGTGGCCATGGCCAGGGCCACGTCATAGCCGCCGGCGCCCATGAAGATGGCGCCGCAGCCGCCGGCGTTGACGGTGTGGCTGTCGGCGCCGACGCCGGTCATGCCGGGCTTGACGAAGTTTTCCATGTTCAGGAAGTGACAAATGCCGGTGCCCGCCGGGGAGTAGACGATACCCAGCTTCTCGGCCACGGTCTTCAGGTATTCATGGTCGTCGGGGTTGCGGAAGCCGACCTGCAGCATACTGTGGTCCACGAAGTTCACGGACAGGGGCTTGACCCGCTTGATGCCCATGGCCTCCAGCTGAAGCATGCACATGGTGCCGGTGGCATCCTGTGTAAAGGCCTCATCTATCTTGATTTTGATGACTTCTCCCGCGGGTGGCAGCGTGTCGCCATCCACCAGATGGTCCAGCAGGATTTTTTCGGTCAAGGATAACGGCTTCATTGGAATGTACCCCTCATGGTTGATCGGAATGGTGCCGAGTGATGTGCCGTAAAAAAACCCGAACCCGAGGATTCAGGCATTAGCTAGTGAATTCGTTCTCGCCTTGGTGGTTCGTTTGTGTCCGGGAGGTTGTTCATCCCGGACTTCCCGCCCGCATGCTCATACTTGCGGCGAATATACCATATTTAGGGCGTGTACTTTATCGTCCGGAATCCTCATAGTAAACGCTTTTTTTGGCTTTTTTCAGGCATGGCCCCGACCAGCGGCGGCCTGATTGGTGCTGTTGCCGCGTTTCGATTGCATACGGGCATATTGGATCTGCAACACCGTCCCGATGGTGGCCACCAGCAGGCTGATCAGGATGATGGGGATGGACGGGTTGTAACGCACCATGACCGCGGCAACGGGGGCCTCGATCATTTCCTTGTAGCCGTAGGTCTTGCCGGCGACGGTGATTTTGTTGTGCCGCGCCATCCGGCGGTGCAGGGCCATGCTCAGGAGCTGGGGCTGCTGGGAAATCCGTTCCCACACAAACCGGGCCACCAGGATGCCCGTCTTCGTTTTATAAACGCCCTGAAGCGTAAGCCGGCCGCCGGGCAGCTCCTGGGGCCTGTAGGGCATCATGGGGAATTCTTCGCCATCGTCTTTGCGCATCAGTATGATGCCCACGGGTTGTTCCTGCCCGCCTTGGATAATGATCTCCCGCTGCGCCCCGTCAAAAAGGGCGGGCTGGTTATAGGCGATGGTCTTTTCAAGCGCGCCGCCATCCTTGAGCTGGATGTGGAGCACCGCTTCGGTGTCCTTGAGGGAGCCGTCGGGATGGTAGGTGCTGGCGATGGATTTGGCGCTGACATCCCCGATCCCCTCTATGGCCGTGGCCTCCGGCGTGATCATCAACTGCCTGGAGCCGCCGTAAAAGCCGTCATAAAAATGGGCGGCCAGGGTCAGGATGACGGCGGCATGGAAAAGCAGCCCCACATAGAGTCTCACCCGGCCTGTAGTGGTGTTGCACAGCCGTACGACGGATTCCAGGAGGCAGGCAATCAGGTTGATGCCAAACAGGCTGAAGGTCACCAGCAAGAGATAGAGCCACCAGTGGACGCCCATGGCCGGCCGGAAAAAGAAATTGAGATCGAAGGGAAAAAAGGGCGGATAGAGATCCGGGTGCATGTTCATGACCAGGCTGCCCGCCGCCAGGTTCAGCACCACAATCAGGCAGAGGACAAAGCCGGCATTCCGGTTCCCGAGGATTTGTATCAGGCGATAGAACATGGTCAGAACTTATGGATGGAGCGGGAGAAGAAACCGGTGCCGACAAAGGTGATCATGATGATGCCCATGCCGACGATATAGAGTGGGATCTTCCACTTCCGGAACCGGGGCAGATTGTCGATATGCAGCAGGTTTCCGTAATAGAGCCACAGGATGACGGACCACAGGATCTTCGGATCCCACATGAAATAGGAGCCCCACGCCAGGTATCCCCAGATCCCGCCGAACAGCATCGCCAGGGTGAAGAAGATGAACCCGTTGCGGTTCAGCCGGGTGATCAGGGGCCTGTCCGGAACGCCGCCGGCCGAGGTCTTTATGGTGCGAATGGCAAACAGGGCATTGATCCCCGCCAGAAACCAGAAGGCATAGGCGGCGAAGGAGAACGGCACATGGGCCGGGTACCAGATGGTCCTGAGATAGGCAGTCGGAAAGCGTATCTGGTCGTTGAATGCAAAGGTCGTAACGGCCGCCGCAAAGGAGAGCAGCAGCAGGGTTGTAAACTCCTTGTTCGAGACCTTGTTGCGGTAGATCATGCCGCAAAGCGCGATCAATACCGACAGGGTCATGAAGGATTCGACCTTGTCCGTGAAGGGAAAGAAATCCTTCAGATAGGCGCGGATACCGAAAAAGAGAATGCTCAGGCAAAAAAATGCCGCCAGTGAAATCGTTGCGCCTTTGCGCCTGCCGAACATGGAAAAGACGACCGCCAGCCCCAGCAGGCCGGTGGCGGCGGTAATGGCGTAGCGGACGATTAGCGCGGGATCGGGCATGAGGGCGGGCCGGTGGATCTTGAAAGGCGGCCAAACTATCCGATTTCGGCCGGTTTGTCATCCTGCTGCCTGCAATCTGTTATGATGACCCCCTTTTTTCCGGCCCCTCCATCGATCGAATTCGATGGGTCGTCTCCCAACCCGAGGTATTTCCATGGATTCCGCCCCTTCGTCCGCCGGTTTCGGCCGTCTCGGACTTGCCCCCGCTGTGCTCGAGGCCATACAGGACCTTGGCTATGAGACCCCTACGCCAATTCAGGAACAGTGCATCCCGCATCTTCTGGAGGGGCGGGATCTCCTGGGGCAGGCCCAGACGGGAACCGGCAAGACAGCGGCGTTTGCCCTGCCGGTGCTGAGCATGATCGATTTGAAGAGCCGCGACCCCCAGGCATTGGTGCTCGCCCCGACGCGGGAGCTGGCCCTGCAGGTGGCCGAGGCGTTCCAGAGTTATGCCCACAATATGAAGGGATTTCATGTCTTGCCCCTGTATGGCGGTACGGGCATGTCCACCCAGCTGCGCCAGCTCAAACGCGGCGTCCATGTCATCGTCGGGACGCCCGGGCGCGTCATGGATCATCTGCGCCGGGGCAGCCTCTCGCTGAAGGGCCTCAAGACCCTGGTGCTGGATGAGGCCGATGAGATGCTGAACATGGGGTTTGTGGATGACATCGAATGGATTTTCGAGCAGGCCCCCGGGAAGCGGCGCGTCGCCCTGTTTTCCGCCACCATGCCGGGCGCTATCCGCCGCGTCGCCAGAAGGCATCTGCATGATCCCGTTGAGATCAAGGTGGCCGGCAAGACCGAAACGGTCACCACCATCGAACAACGCCACTGCGTGGTGACGCCCTCCCACAAAATGGATGCCCTCACGCGGGTGCTCGAGGTGGAGGAATTCGACGCCATGATCGTCTTCGTGCGCACCAAGACCGCCACGGCGGAAGTGGCGGAGAAGCTGGAGGCCCACGGCTTCTCCGCCGAGGCGCTCAACGGGGATATGAACCAGACCATGCGCGAGCGCACCGTCGAGCGCCTGAGGCGCGGCAAGCTGGACATTGTGGTGGCCACGGATATCGCCGCCCGGGGGCTGGATGTCGAGCGCATCAGCCATGTGGTCAACTACGATATCCCCTATGACCCGGAGGCCTATGTCCACCGTATCGGCCGCACCGGCCGGGCCGGCCGGGAAGGCAAGGCCCTGTTGTTCGTGGCCCCCCGTGAGCGCCACCTGCTCAAATCCATCGAGCGGGCCACGCGCCAGAAGATTCCGCCAATGACCCTGCCGTCGGCGGATGACCTGGGTGAACACCGCATCGAGCGGTTCATGGAACTCCTGCGGGAGACAGTAAGGACCCAGGACCTGGATTTTTATTATCGCCTGGTGAGCCGTATCGAAAACGAGCAGGAGATGGCGGTCATGGACATCGCCGCCGCCCTTACTTATCTGAGCCAGCGGGAGCGGCCCTTCGTGGTGGAGGAGCTGAAGGGCCCGCCGCGGCGGCAGCGTCCCGAACCGGGGCGGCGGAAACAGAGGGATGCCGGCAAGGGCGGTGGGAAGGAGCGTGAGGACGATGGCATCCCCCGCGTCCGCTACCGCATAGAGGTGGGACGCCGGCACGGGGCGGGCCCCCGCGAAATCGTCGGCGCCATCGCCAACGAGGCGGGTGTCGAGGGCAAATACATCGGCTATATCGGCATTCATGATGACTACAGCACCGTGGACCTGCCGGAAGGCATGCCGCGGGAGATCGAAAAGCACCTGCGCAGGGTCTATGTGTGCGGCCAGGCGCTGCGCATCCGGCGCCTGGATGAAGGCGGCGCGGGCGGAAGAGGGCATGCGCCCGGAAGGAGGCAAAGCGGCTCCGGGAAGCCGGACGGGAAATCCGGGCGGCAGGGCCCCAGGGCCCGCGCGCCCGGGAAACGGGGCTGACCCGCGGCAAAGCGCCGGATGATTTTTACGCGTTACCCCGGCCCCGCCGGTGTTGACGCCTGGAGCGCGCCGCTGGAATATTTACCCTGTCTGGTATACTGCGGATTCTTTAAATTAAATTGAAAACAGAGGATCATAAAATGACCCAGGCCAAATCCGGCGACACGGTGAAAGTTCACTACACGGGCACCTTCGATGACGGCACCCAGTTCGATACATCCGTGGGGGCGGAGCCCCTGGTGGTCACCCTCGGCAAAGGCGAAGTCATACCGGGTTTCGAGCGGGGGCTGGAAGGCATGAGCGTGGGGGAGAAGAAAACCATCCATATCCCCGCGGAAGAGGCCTATGGCGAACACCGGCCCCAGCTGGTGCAGCAGGTCGACCGGGCGGAGATCCCGGAGGAGATCGAACTGGCCGTTGGCCTCCAGCTCCAGGCCAGCAGCCCGGATGGACAAACCCATATCCTGACCGTGACCGAGGTCAATGATGACAGCATCACGGTGGACGGAAACCACCCCATGGCGGGAAAGGCGCTAAATTTCGAGCTGGATCTGGTTGAAATCGCCCCCTGTGCAGCCAGTCCATCCTAAACCCGAGGCTCCTGGATTGCGCTGAATGAAAACAAAGGCCTGGATCCCGGTTGCGGCCCTGATCGTTCTGTTGGGGGCGGGGGCCGCCTGGCTGATGTCTTCGCGCACCCCCAGGGCGCCCGCGAGCCTGACCGAGGCGCCGGCCGCCAAGGTGGAGCCTTTGCCCTGGGAGCGGCTGATCGAGAGCCTGGCGGACAAGGAAGGCGCGGAGATCCGCCAGCACGGCCTGAGGTTCTTCCAGGCGGGGGACCCGGACAAGGCCTTTCTGCTGTTCAAGCAGGCGGCCAGGAAGGGCGACGGCTGGTCGGCCATGGTCATCGGCGAGATGTACGATCCGGCAACCTTCGCCATCGAGCACTTCGACCCCAGCAAGACGGCCTTCACCAAGCCAAACCCCCGCAAGGCGCTGCAATGGTACGATCAGGCGCTGAAAAACGGGGAGCCGCAGGCTGAATCGCGGCGCAACAGATTGATTGCCCACCTGCGGGAGGAAGCAGAGAGGGGAGATACGGCGGCCCAGCGGATTTTGCAGAAAATGAAGCGATAACCGGCGGTTCCCATGCAGACCTGAGATGCGAGTCAGAGATCCAAGGCGGACGTTACTGCGCGCCGGCGGGGGCCTGGCCCTGTCGCTGGTGCTGGCGTTCGCCGGGCTTGCCCTGGCCGGGGTGGCCGCGGGGCAGGAACCCCTTCGCCCGCTGCGGATGGAAGGCAAGAAGACCCTCTATCAGCGCGTGCTGACCCGCGTGGGCGCGGAAATCCACGAGGCCCCCGACGCCCGGGCCCGGGTGATATCCCGCGTGCCGCCGTTTTCGATCTTCTACGTTTACGCCAGGAAACTGGTCGATGGCGCGCAGTGGATGCAGGTCAGCCCCTCCAGCCGCGGGAATATCAGCGGCTGGATTCCGGCAAAGCAGCTGGTGGAATGGCGGCAAATGCTGGTGGGGCTTTTCACCAGGCCGGGGAACCGGCTGCCGGCCCTGTTCTTTCGTGATCGCGAGACCCTGGTCGAGGTGCTCGAATCCGAAATCGGCGCAGGGCTGGCCGGACATTTCCGCAAGGAGGCGGAAAAGGGCGTGGCGGATTCCCCGGTCATCGCCATGGAGCCGGACACCTTCATCGACCCCCGCCGGAATTTTTATCTTCTTCCTATTCTCGACCATTTCGAAGCGGATGATGATTTTTCCACCAAGGTGCTGAAGGTGGCGGTGGTCAATAAGAATATCCAGAAAGAGACCGTCAGGCCGGTCGCCGGCCAGGAGGGCGATCCGCTTGCGGGCTTTAAGGTGGCCATCGCCTTCGTCATCGACACCACTCGCTCCATGGGCCCCTATATCGACCAGACCCGGGACGCCATAAGGCGCATCTGTGAAAAGACCCAGACCACAAAGTGGCGGGATCGCTTCCATTTTGCACTCATCGGCTTCCGCGACAGCCTGAAGGCCCGGCCGGAGCTCGAGTACACATCCAGATTGTTTGCGGATTTCAAGGGCGGTCGTGATTGCGCGGCGCTGCTGTCCGAGGCCAAGGCGATGACGGAGTCCGGGATCTCCAGCAAGGGCTTTTCCGAAGACGCCTTCGCCGGCGTCGATGCGGCCCTCACCAGGCTGGACTGGGAGCCCTATGGCGGGCGCTTCGTGGTGCTTGTCACCGACGCCAGCGCCCGTTCCGGCAGCAACCGTTACAGCACCACCAGGCTCAATGCGCGGGAGCTGAACTCCAAGGCCCAGTCCCGGGGTGTGGCCTTGTTGACGCTGCACCTGCGCACGCCGGAAGGCAGGCATGATCACGAACGGGCCGAGGCCCAATACAAGGCCCTGTCGCGCTGGCCCAATCTGCCGCCCTTTTACTATGCGCTTGCGGCCGGGGCCAGGCAATTCGGGGCCGAGGTGGAGCAGCTGGCCGATGGTCTGATCAGCCAGCTCGGGGCCGAAGCGGCGGCGTATCTGGAAGGGGCCCGGAACAAGAGCAGGGCGAAGGCCGGCCGCAGCAGGGATATCGACAGGCTCGGCCACGCCATGCGCCTGGCCTACCTGGGGCGCACCAAGGGCACGCCGGCGCCGGAGGTGTTCGAGGCCTGGGTGGCGGAGCGCAGCGCCCAGGACCGGCGCAAGCTGGCGTTGGAGATCCGGGTGCTGCTGACCAAGGACCAGCTCAGTGACCTGCAGATGGCGTTGCGGCAAATCATAGAGGCGGGCGATCTGACCGAGCTGGCCCCCCAGGACTTTTTCACCCAGGTGCGCAAACTGCTGATCCTGGCCCAGCGGGACTCCTCCGAGCTGGCCCGCGCCAAGACCCTGGGGGACTCGGTGGTGCTTGGGGAATATCTCGAGGGCCTGCCTTATCAGAGCGCCCTCACCGGGATCGACAAGGAGTCCTGGCTGGCCATGGGCGCCGGTGAACGCCAGGAGGTGATCGACGACATCGAGGCCAAGATTCAGCTCTACCAGGACATCCACGACAACCAGGACCTGTGGATCACGCTGGATGACGGCCGCATCAAGGGCGATGCGGTCTATCCGATCTCCCTGACCGATCTGCCCTGAATCAGAATATAGTGAATTCGCCGAACCCCGCCTCATGAGCGCCCGCACCATATTCAGCCTGCGCGGTGTGACAAAAACATGGGCCGCACCGGACGAGGAGTTCCAACTCTCGATTCCCCGCCTGGACATCAAGGCCGGCCAGCGGATCGCGGTGCTGGGGCAGAGCGGCTGTGGCAAGAGCACCCTGCTGGATATCCTGGCCATGACCCTGGAGCCCACCACCAGTAAAGCATTCCGTTTTGAGCCGGAAACGGGAAACAGCACTGACATCCATGAGGCCTGGAGCAGTCGCCGCATGGATCGGCTGGCGGGGCTTCGCGGACGCCATATCGGCTATGTCCTCCAGACCGGCGGGTTGCTCCCTTTCATCACCGTGCGCGAGAACATCGAATTGCCGCGGCGCCTGTGCGGTCTCCCCGTGAATGGCGTGCCCCGGGCCCTGGCCGAGCGCCTGAAGATCGGCGATCAGCTTGAAAAGTTGCCCGCCACCCTGTCGGTAGGGCAGCGCCAGCGGGTGGCCGTGGCCCGCGCCCTGTCCCATGAGCCCAGTGTGGTTCTGGCGGATGAGCCCACCGCTTCGCTGGATCCGCATACGGCGGCCGAGGTGATGGAGCTTTTTGTGGAGTTGGCGGCCCAGCGCAACATAACGCTTCTGGTGGCCAGTCATGATTGGGCGCGGGTCACTGAGCTGGGGCTGACCAGGCTTCATCATGAGCAGGTGGATGAGAAAGGCGTATTGCGATCGGAGTTTCACTCGTGAGTGCTCCGGCCGGCAATTCAGGCGCCACAGCGTCCCAGATCGCCCGGCTGGCGGCGCGGGATCTGTTGCACCAGAAGCTGGCCTCATTGGTGCTGGTGTTGGCGCTGGCGGCTGTCCTTACCCCGCTGTTGGTGCTGTTCGGCCTCAAGTTTGGTGTTATCGACAATCTTGCGCGTGAGCTGGTGGAAGACCCCCGGAACCGGGAGATCCGCCTGGTCGGCCATGGGCGTTTCGATCAGGACTGGTTCGAGAACATGGCGGCCCGGGATGAGGTCGCCTTCGTCATCCCCCGCACCAGGGGCGCGGCGGCCACGATCGATCTGCGCCCCGAAGGGCCGGGGGGGGAGCGCGCCACGGTGGAGCTGATTCCCTCCGCCCCGGGGGATCCGTTGCTCCAGGGCCATGCCAAGGCGCCTGCGGACAAAGAGTCCATTGTCATTTCCGCCCGGACCGCCCGGCTGATGGGGGCCAAGACGGGTGACAGAGTCAAGGCCAGCGTGCGGCGCAAGCGGGGTGGCCGGTGGTCGCGGGAACAGGTTTTACTCCGGGTGACCGGGGTGGTCCCGGACAGCGTGTTCGCCCGCAAGGGCGGCTTTGTTTCACCCCAACTGCTGGCCGCCATCGAGGACTACCGGGACGGTTATGCCGTTCCGGAACTGGGCTGGGGCGAGGGCGAACCCTTCAGCGGCCCCCGCTATTTTTCCGGTTTTCGTCTCTATGTCCGCGGCCTGGACGATGTTCCGGTCGTGCGTGATCTGCTGGCCGGCGGCGGGCAGGGTTATGAAGTGATCACCCAGGCCAAGGCCATCGAAGAGGTGAGGCTGTTCGACCGCTATCTCACCTCCACCTATCTGATGATCGCCTTTATCGGGGTGGCGGGTTATTTGCTCTCTTTCGGCGCCAGCATGTGGGTGAATGTCGAGCGCAAACGCCGGGAGCTGAGCGTGCTGCAACTGCTGGGGTTTCCCTCATCGGTCATTATGTTCTTCCCCATGGTTCAGTCTGCGCTCATCGCCTTGTGCGGCGGGGGGCTGGCGATTGTGCTTTTCGGGTTCATCAGTATTCTGATCAACAATTATTTCGCCCGGGCGTCCGGCCAGTTCGAGGGGCTGTGCCGCCTGCTGCCGTCCCACCTGGCCTTCAGCCTGGCGGCGACCCTGCTCTGCGCCCTTCTTTCATCGGCCCTGGCCGCTTACCGCGCCACCCGGATCGAACCGTCGAAGGGGCTGCGTGAGCTTTAGCAAATCCATTGCTGGCCTTCTCTTCTTGTTGTTCTCCTGGCCGTCAATGGCGGTGGATCAGGCCGGGTCCCCACCGGCCCTGGACGATGCGGAGGCGTATGGCCAGTTCCGCGAGATGTTCGGCGCCCCCTCCGCCATCGAGGTTCCCCGCTGGGATGAGGATGAGTTTGACCCCCGACCGGTGGAGGAGGGCGCGGAGGACGGCGAACTGATGCTGCCGCTGCCCTGTGGCGGGGCCATGGTGTTCCGCCGGATCGAGGTGGGGGGCAATGAGGGTTGGCTGGGTGAACAACGGATCGAGCTGGGCAGCCCGAGCGAACTGGACGCCCCGCTGGATTACAGGCGCGCCGCCTTCATTTCGGGCGCCTTCAGCGGCGAGGACCAGGACCCCAGGGCCAGGCGCTATTATTATCTCGGCAAGTACGAGGTGACGGACCTGCAATACCGGGCAGTGATGGAAGACTGCCCTGAAAAAAACAGGGGGCGCCGTCCGGCGGTCAGGATCTCCTGGTATGACGCAGTGGAATTCACCCGGCGCTATACCGAGTGGCTGTATGAGAACGCCCGGGAGAGGCTGCCCCGGGAAGACGGCATTCCCGGCTATTTGCGCCTGCCCACGGAAGTGGAGTGGGAGTACGCCGCCCGCGGCGGCAGCCTGGTGGACGAGGCGGCGTTTCGGAAGTCGCTTTTTCCAATGGACGGGGAGGTGACGGATTATGCCTGGATCCGGGAGTCCGTATCTTCAAGCTTCAAGCCGCGGCCGGTGGGGTCGCTGAAGCCGAATCCGCTGGGCTTGTACGATATCCTGGGCAATGCCGCCGAATTGGTGTTCGATCTTTTCCGTCTCAGCACCAACGGGCGCCTGCATGGGCAGGCCGGCGGTTTTCTGGTCAAGGGCGGGCACTTCCGCAGTTGGCGCAACACCCTGCGCACCTCCTGGCGCCGGGAGCATCCCCAGTTCAATCCCGCGGTCGGAAAAGCGAATCGCCTGGATACGGTGGGATTCCGCGTGGCCATTTCGGCGCCGGTGTTGACATCGGAGCAGCGCATAGAGGCCATTGATCAGGAGTGGGAGAGCCTGGCCGGGGACACCGGGGCGGCACTGGCTGAAGGGGAGCGTTGCGGCGCCCTGGTGGCGGAGGCCCGGTCTGCATTGTCGGCCATGCAGGCGGATCTTGAGCGCTGCCTGGTGGATACGGGGCGCCAGTCGCTGTCGGTATTCCCGGAACCGCCGCTGCCCCAGATCGCCCCGCCGGGGCGGCTGCCGGCCTGGTTCAGGCTGCGCGAGACGGTGCAGTACATGGATGCCGCGAAGGTGCGTCAGTACGGCCTGTGGTTCCTTCAGGCCAAGGACCCGGACAAGGCGCTGCTGCTGTTCAAGACCGCCGCCCGCAAGGGGGATGCCTGGTCGGCCCTCGCCATCGGCGCCATGTATGATCCGAACCTGTTCAAGGCCAAGGATTTCCGGCCGGAACAAACGGCGTTCAGCAAGGCGAATCCGGACATGGCCTATTGCTGGTACCGGGTGGCCGAGAGCCTGGGAGAAAAGCGGGCGCAACTGCGGCTCAATGCGCTCATGGCCGGCGGGGAAGGCGCAGACATCCGGCTGAGCAGGGTAAGTGCCGGTTGCCTCAAGGTACTGAAGCAATACGGTGGGAATTAATCGACTGGTATGTAAAACTGCGCCGGCCGATTGATGCTGAAGCACGGAAATACAAGGTGTGAATACTGAAGTACAGATGTTTTTACTGCCGGTTGGCGCGTCGTCACAGTGTGAGGCCGTATCCAATGCCTTTGGCGCCATTGGATACGCGGTCGAACAACTGGGGCCGGACGATCTACCGGCCGTCACCCTGAGAAGACCATACGATCCCTTGGTTTTGCTTCTGGGCCCGGGCGGGCTGCAGCAGGATCCTCTGCTCCGGCTGCTTGCGACCAGGAACAAAAACCCCTCGTTCCTGGTGATCGAAGGAAGCGATGCGCGGCTGGACGAGAGCATCTTCAGGCTCGGTCATGACTTTGTCTATTGGCCATGCCAAAGAGAGGAGCTGGCCCTGCGCATGGCAAGGCTGATATCCCATCGTCCCGCCCCGCCGGCCGCCGACCCGGGGATTGCCGAGGAGTTCGTGGCGTTCAATCTGGTGGGCCAGTCTGAAAAGTTCCTGAATCTGCTGGCGCGGATAAAGAAGATTGCACAATGTGACGCCCCCGTGCTCCTGGAAGGCCAGACCGGCACCGGTAAGGAGCTTGCCGCACGGGCCATACATTATTTGAGTGACCGCAGGGATTTTCCCTTCATCCCCATCAACTGCGGCGCATTGCCCGACAGCCTCATCGAGAATGAGCTGTTTGGCCATGCGAAGGGCGCGTACACGGACGCGGGCCAGGCGCAGACCGGGGTTGTGGAACAGGCCCAGGGCGGCACCCTGTTTCTGGACGAAGTGGACGCCCTGACCCAGAAGGCGCAGGTCACGCTGCTGCGTTTTCTCCAGGATCAAAGATACCGGCCCCTGGGGGAGCGGGTGCTGAAAGAGGCGGATGTCCGCATCATTGCGGTGAGCAACCGGCCCCTGGAGGAACTCGTGACTCAGGGGCTGTTTCGCCAGGACCTGCTGTTCCGGCTCAATGTCCTGAACGCCAGTCTGCCTCCTTTGCGCGAACGGGGGGACGATGCGGTCATCCTGGCCCGGGAATTCATGCGGCGGTTGCGCATTCGTTACGATCAGCCTGATAAAATCCTGCATCCCAGCACCCTGAGGTGGATCAGAAGATACGACTGGCCGGGTAATGTGCGGGAGCTTGAGAATTTCATTCATCGCGAGTTTCTGCTTTCCGAAGGCCGATACCTCTATGCCCAGCCACCGGATCCGGCCCGCCGGGAGCGGCGCAGGGCCAGGCCGGACCGGCGGCGGCAGGTGAGCTTCGATCTGGGGTTCGCGGATGCAAAGGGGGAGGTCATCACCAATTTTGAAAAGACCTATCTCTGCTGGCTGATGGAAGAGTGCGGCGGCAATGTCACCCTGGCCGCAATGCGCGCCGGCAAGGAGCGGCGCGCCATTGGAAAGCTCCTCAAAAAGCACGGCATAGACAAAAAGAAGTATCACAGGGCCGGCTGAACCCGGTCTCTTTCCTTGTTTTTTGCCGGGTAATTATCGCCCCGCCGTTCTGGCGTCCGGTTGTTCTGTATTTATATGTGTTTTCAAAGTGTTAGCTTGATGCAACCCGGATGGGTTCCGGGTCACGCTCTACCCGCCTTTAAGACGCGGCATAAACTGGTCCTTGAAAAATCAGGCTGTTAGCCGGATTGTCAGACTGGCGCATAACTTGCACCCACTACTGTACCCAAAGCCGAAACCAAGTGACCAAGGGTGCGCCCAACCCAATGAACCCCCCGGATGATGACGAGGTGCTGGCTCTCGCCAGGGATATTGAGGACTACCTGGCGGCGCACCCGCGCGCGACCGATAGCCTCGAAGGCATAACCAAATGGTGGCTGGCGCGGCATCATTATGAGCGGGCCTATGAGAGTGTCCAGGCCGCCCTCGACTATTTGGTCTGGAAACAGGTCGTATCGAAACAGGTAACGGCGGGCAAGGCGGTATATGCGTATGCGCCAAAGAGAACGAATTAGATTGGCGTCAGATATCGGGCCTGGTATCCCAGGCAATTCACTGTCATGTGAGGAGGCAACTATGACCAGGAAAATCAAGTTATCCCACTGCCGGAGACGGGTGCTGTTGGCGCTGCTGTTGGCGCTTGCAGCGCCGGCCGGCGTCCTGGCGATGGAGGTGAAAGTATTCGCAATAGGGGATTTTGTGCCCTCCGGTTCCGGCGGCTGTGGCGGCGGCGATCGTTCCCACTGGCCGACCATGGTGGACAAATGGTATGACAAGATGGGCAGCAAGGGCCATACCAAGGATGGGCAATATACCAACGGCAATATGACCATCCGGCGTTTTTGCGATCCTGACTGGAATTCCGGTTGCCGCGATTACAACTATATCGATGAAGCCGACGCCGCCATGATTGCGACCCATGGCTCCGATAGCGGGGATCACTGGCAGGGCACTATGCGTTTCCGCTGGAGCGGACATTGCGCCCTTGACGCCGGCGGATCGGCAGACGATATGTGGGTAGGTGATTGGGATCTTGAATTCATCCACGTTTCATCCTGCTATAGCGCCGATGATGACAATCTCCCGGGCATTCGGGAAGCGATGTACGATCCTTACGACAGCCCGCCCACGGGGCGGCGCGCCCACCAGTGGGACGGGTTCCACGGCATCATGTGGATCGGCAGCAGTTTTGACAGCGATTACCGGGAATTCGCCAATGATGCGCATTCCGTCGCCATGGCCAGATCCTGGGTCAGCAACATGTATGACGGCACGGTGGACTGCGCATGGTATGACCCCTGGAATGTGTTCGGAACCTGCCAGGAGCAATGCCCGGTGGCCTACACCATAGGCACGACTGCTTCCGATGCCCTGACCCGGCTGTATTACGAACGCTACAACAATGTCTATTCCGATCCCACGGATCGTGACTGGTATGCCTACCGCTACATTGTCAATTGCGACTCAGTGGGCGAGACCGCCTTCAATCCTTAAGATCAGGCATCGCCCCGTTAGCAAGAAATTGATTATGTCGGAGGAATGAACATGTTAAATCATTATTTCAAACCCTGGATCGCCGCTTTGGCTGCGCTGCTGCTCGCCATTTCGTTCGGATCCCAAGCCAGTGATCGTCCCACGGAGGATCCCAGCCCGTCGGCGGATGATCTGCGAAAACTCGTGGAGGCGGCCTTGCCTCAAGAGCTGATCACCGAGGACAATACCAAGCTGGTTGCCCAGTTGCTGAATCCCAAGCTCGGCATACCCTTGAGCCGGAGTTTCAACCCCTACAGGGCGATAAGGACGCTGTTCGGCCGCGGCGGCGCCAGCCTCTCCCCGGAATGCCGTAAGCTGACGACCCCGACCGGCGACATGGCCACGGATGAGTGTATCGCCAGTAAAGGCCTGGAGTCGGGAAAAGGCGCATACAAGGTATTGCGTTACAGCAAGCATCTGGCATTGGGCAATGTTGCCTTTTTGAACCGGGAGGCCGACAGGGTCATCGATCCGGCCGCGCTCCCGCCGGTGAAGATGACCGACCGGGAGGCCTATGAAAAGGCCGTTGACTTCCTGAAAGGCACCTTCAGGGTGCCGGGGGAGGAGATTTTTCCGATCCCCGCGGAGGCAAAGATGCTGCCGGTCCGCACCATCGCCCTGGGATGGGCCAGTGCCGGTGGCCCGCTGAAGGCTGCGGCGCCTTCTTCCGTTCCGGTGGAAAAAATGGTCCTTATTCCACGGGGGCTGTTCGTGCAGGCCCATGAAAGGCTGCAGTGGGTGCCAGGCCCTGGGAAGGCCATGGTCGTCATGGATGACCGGGGGGTGAAGGAGGCCATTGTTCAGGGCTGGCAGGAAGTCCGGCCGCATCCGAAGGCCCATGCGGAGAATGCCAAGACGCGCAGTGAGCTTGTGAGCGAAATAGCCGAGGATATCGCATCGGACCTTCAGGGCCCGGTTCAGGCGATGAATATGCGGCTCATGCTGACGGTGGTCGCCTCGGAAAATGGTGTGGGCCTGCTGTTGCCCGCCGTGCAAATGGCGGTGTTGCCCGTGCCGCGTGATCTTACCGAAGATGAACAGGTGGAGTTGTCACAGATGCAGACCACCACGGCCGGCATGGTGCGTGAATATCCCCTGGTCCGCATGTTCGAAGAATTCGATCAAAATGATGATGAACCACTAAAGTGAGGACCGGACATGCGCTGTGCTTTGCACAGCGCGCGTTTTGGTGTATATCTGGGCCGTTTGCTATCAGGCGGCGCATGGGGGAGATAAACAATGATCAGACGTTTGGGTTTAAATACTGCTGCCTGCCGGGCCGCTCTTTTCGCCTTGGCAATGGCCTCGGCCGGCTCGGTGCTGGGGGCCATGTCCTTGCCAAGCGGTGATATCTGGCTGAATGGCGATTTCGATGATATCGGCTATGGGTACACCGGGCTGGCCTATGTGAAGCCCTTTCTGTTCGTGGGCGACCTGGCGGCCACCGACAAACCCGGCAGCCATGCTGCTGTGACCAACCTGGACTATGGCTACCAACTCAGCGGATTGGGCACCTCGATGCTGAAGGTGACCTACTCGATCACCAACAACGACCCCGCCGCATTCAGCGATCTCCGCTTCATGGTCGATGTGCAGGCCGACGGCTCCGACAGCTATATGGATACGCCGAAGGTGACCTGGCCCGCCAAGGGTCCGGGCGGGCCGGATCGCTACCAGGTCGAGGATTGGTTCTCTGTCGATCTGCCGACTGAAATCATTGCCAACAACGGCCTGAACGATATGGATGCATGCGGTGGAGCCGCGTGTGATGTGGACTTCGGGCTTCAGTGGGACCTGGCCACCCTTGCGCCGGGACAGCTTTGGAAAATCACCTTGGCCTTGTCGGATGACGGCTCGGCGCTGTCGAATCGCTTTCTGCAGGCCATATCGGTGGATACCCTGAATACAGAATTGACATTATCCGGCAAGGCGGCCGTTGTCCCCCTGCCCGCTGCCGCGGTTCTTTTCGGGTCGGGCCTGCTGGGGCTCGTGGGCTGGGGAAGGCGCCGGACGCAAGCGTAGTAATTTTCCGCTGCAGGGAGGCGGCTCTGCTTCTTGTATCAGGAAAAAAACATGTGTATGCGCAGGTTTCTTCATAGATTGCTGGCCGGCCTGCTGGCGCTGGCCGGTGCGGTGACCGCCACCGCGTGGGCGGACGATATAAACCCACCTCCCTACCGGGGGCAACCCGGTTCGGTCATGGCCTCCTGGGAGGATTATGGCAATGGCCTGATCCTTGAAGACTGGGGCTATGAACCCGGTTCCTATCCGTTGTGGGGAGGGGGGGACATCCTCCCCGGCCTGGAGATGAGTGATGCGCCGGGCGGCGGCGTGCTTTACGACTTCTGGCTGCCGAATTTCATCGATCCGGACAACTTCGTCAAGGAGATGCGGATTCAGGTCACCTTCTTCGATCCGGCGGACAGCGGTAACGGGCCTCTCATATGGAACCTGTGGGGGGCGAACGACGGAGCGCCGGTGGCGGGCTCTCTCGGCGGCCATGTCGTGGACGCCGCCGTTACGCCCGGCGCCTTTTATTTTTTCGAGGATTGGACAATGCGTCCCAATCCCGACTGGGAGTTTGTCAATATTTTTGCCCCGAATGGCATAAGCCTGCAGGAAGTGGTCATTGACAGCGTTTCCTATGTGCCGCTGCCGCCGGCGGTCTTCCTCTTTGGCTCCGCGTTGATCGGCCTGGTTGCGGTAAATTGTCGCAGGGGCGGCTCGAACCGGTAGCGGGTCAAGGGATCGCCTCCCGTTCCCCGGTATTCCCGGTTTTTTTCTTCCTCTCGGGCCCTGTTGCAAACAGGGCCCCCGTTCCTGCGCCGGCCCAAATAAGCCCTATAACATATTGAATATCAGCGGAATGGCGGCTATCCTGACCGGCCGGTCTCAGGGTCCCTGCGAGGGGCCGAATTTCATCCGATAAGCGGGGGAATCCTTTTGGGATATGGGAACAAAACTATGCTTTTTCAGCGTTTGACGCCATTGGGGATACTGCTGGTGGTATGCTTTCTGCCGCTTCCCGCAGCCTTGGCCGATGGCGAGGGCTACAGGGTCCAGCCCGGGGACATCCTGGAGATCGCGGTCTGGAAGGAGGAGGGGATGCAGAGCGAGGTGCTGGTGCGGCCGGACGGCGGTCTCTCTTTCCCCCTGGTGGGGGATGTCAGCGCCGAGGGGCGCACCATCGAGCAACTGACCGGGGTGATCACGGAAAGGCTGAAGCGCTATATTCCCGAGCCGGTGGTCACGGTGGCCCTCAAGAAGATTTCCGGCAACACCATCTATGTCATCGGGCGGGTCAACCGGCCGGGTGAATTTGAATTCATCCGCCGGCTGGATGTGATGCAGGCGTTGAGCAAGGCGGGCGGGACCACCCCTTTCGCGGAGTTGGACAAGATTAAGATACTGCGCCGCTCGGGCGGTGTTCAGCAGGCCATCCCCTTCGACTACGGCGAGGTGGAGAAGGGCCGCGAACTGGAACAGAATATTCTTCTCGAAAGCGGTGACGTGGTTGTGGTGCCCTAGCCCGCATTTCTCACCAGGATTTGGATTTTTGGGGCAAGCTGGCGCAGCTTCCGCTCCTGCTCACGCTAAGTACCTACATCCATGTAGGCAAAGCAGGTTGGACGATCGGCCGCCGAAGCATAGCCGTAGCTATGATTCAAGGCTGATCGTTCAAGATGCGAAGCCAGATTGATGGAATACATCCCTGTATTCCACCCCTTCGGGGTCGCTGCGCGGTCCAAATCCGCTCCAGGCG
>DRKS01000012.1 GCA_011051655.1 Sedimenticola sp. | reverse complement strand
TGGTCGAAGGCCTTGGTCTCGCCGCCGTGCTGCTCCGCCATTACCTTGGTCAACGCCGCCGTCAGCGTCGTCTTGCCATGGTCTACGTGGCCAATCGTGCCCACATTGACATGTGGTTTTGTGCGTTCGAATTTTTCCTTGGACATTGAAAGTTCTCCGAAAGATTTTCGTTAAAGACAAATCCGCGCGCTATAACGCACGCCACCCGTAAACCTGGAGCCCATGAGCGGATTTGAACCGCTGACCTCACCCTTACCAAGGGTGTGCTCTACCGACTGAGCTACATGGGCGAAACAGTTTCAAGTTACAAGCCCAGTTCTTTATAATTTTGAGCTTGTAGCTTGAAACTGTTTTTGGAGCGGGTGATGGGAGTCGAACCCACGTCATCAGCTTGGAAGGCTGAGGTTCTACCATTGAACTACACCCGCCTAATACATCCCTGTAGCCACCTTCCAGCCCGGCCGTCCTGGCCGGTCGTTCGTCGCGCTGCGTTGTGACGTTGGGTCACAACGGTCGCTCCTCACCCCACGTCATCAGCTTGGAAGGCTGAGGTTCTACCATTGAACTACACCCGCGCTGATCCTTTGCCGCCCCCAGGATCCCACCCTCCCCCGATATCCACCCCAGGGAGGTTATGTGTACGCCGAAGGAATCTCCCCGGCACCACGCCCTGTTAACTGGTGGAGGGGGGAGGATTACTCCGAGCCTGCGGCTCTCCGCCCTCCGGGTCGCCGCAAACTTCGCGGCGATCAAAATCGCTCCCGCGATTTTGTCGAACCTTCAGGTTCTCACCCTCCCCCGATATCCACCCCGGGGAGGTTATGTGTACGCCGAAGGAATCTCCCCGGCACCACGCCCTGTTAACTGGTGGAGGGGGGAGGATTCGAACCTCCGAAGGCGGAGCCGTCAGATTTACAGTCTGATCCCTTTGGCCACTCGGGAACCCCTCCAAAAAACAAGCCCGCTATTCTGTGTTATCCACGGACCAGTGTCAACAGCAGAATACACTTGATCCCGCGCCCGGTCACGCCCTGCGTTCTTTAGCACGGGCCGTGCAGATTATTCATCACCTTCTGGAACTCGCCGCGGATTATCAGGGGCAGGGCCCCGGCCGCCTTTTCAAGGCCCGCCAGGATGGCGTCGGCATCCTCCCGGGAAGGCCGGGAAAGTACATAGTCGGTCACCTTGTCTCTGTCTCCGGGATGACCGATACCAATCCGCAGCCGGTAAAATCCCCCTCCGCCCAGGGCGCTCATGATATCGCGCAGGCCATTGTGTCCGGCATGGCCGCCCCCCTGCTTGAGGCGCAGTTCCCCCGCCGGCAGATCCAGTTCATCATGCACCACCAGCAATGCGTCCACGGGCAATCTGTAATAGCGCATCAGGGCGGAAACCGATTGGCCGCTGCGGTTCATGAAGGTCGCCGGCTTCAACAGCCAGCACTCCCCGTCCGTCAGCCGGATCCGGCAGGCCTGGCCGTGGAAGCGGGACTCGCTCTTGAATACCCCCCCATGCCTCCGCGCCAGAAGATCCACGAACCAGAACCCGGCATTGTGACGGGTGTCCTCGTAGCGGGCGCCCGGATTACCCAGACCGGCAATAAGACGGATTCCCGGGGAGGCTTGGCTGCTCATGAAGCAGGAACCATGGGTGGAAGGGCGAATGAAGAGAAAAACGGGGGCCGGGCCAGAGACCGCCCCCCGCCGAAGCACGGCCTTATTCTTCGCCGGCTTCCTCTTCCCCTTCTTCGCCCTCGGCCGCGGCGACATGGCCGGAGTGGATGCTGACCACCACCATGTCCTGGGCCGCCCCTTGAGCCAGAGCGGGGATTTCCAGCCCTTTCGGCAACGCCAATTCGGAAAGGTGAATGGATTGGCCCACATCCATGCCGGACATGTCGACTTCGATATATTCCGGAAGATCCTTGGGCAGGCAGCTTATTTCCACATCGGTGAGATTGTGCGACACCCGGCCGCCCGCCTTGATGCCCGGCGACGCCTTCTCGTTTATGAAATGCAGCGGCACGTGCATGCGGATTTTCTCTTTCTCGCTGATGCGCTGGAAATCCGCGTGCAGCACGAAGGGCTTGCTGGGATGACGCTGCAGATCCTTGAGCACCACCTTTTCCTTTTTGCGTCCAACCTGGATGCTGAGGATATGGGAGTAGAAGGCCTCGTTTTCCAGGCTCTGAAGCAGCTCGTTGTGGCGCAGGGTGATCATGGTCGGATCCCGGTGGGCCCCGTAGATAATGCCAGGCACCAGGCCCGCGCGACGCAGGCGGCGGCTCGCACCTTTCCCCGTATCGTCACGCAGTTCAGCCTTGAATTCAAAACTGTTGCTCATTGGATTCTCCAATAGTGTTTCGGATTAAAAAAAACGCCGCTGACCCGCGACCAGGAAAGCGACAACTCAACACAGGCCGGGCCTGCAAAATCAGTCCACGAACAGGGAGCTTACCGACTCCTCGGCGCTGATGCGGCGCATGGTCTCCGCCAGCAACTCCGCCACGCTGAGCTGGCGGATCTTGCCGCAGGCGCGGGCATCGGGCTGCAGCGGTATGGTATTGGACACCACCAGTTCATCCAGCACGGACCCCGCGATATTCGACACCGCCGGCCCCGACAGCACCGGATGGGTGCAATAGGCCACCACCCGCGAGGCCCCGTGGTCCTTGAGGGCCTTGGCCGCCTGGCACAGGGTCCCCGCCGTATCGACCAGATCGTCGATCAGCACGCAGGACCGCCCTTCCACGTCGCCGATGATGTTCATCACCTCGGCCTGATTGGCCTGGGGCCGGCGCTTGTCGATAATCGCCAGGTCCGCATCGTCCAGCCGCTTGGCCAGCGCCCGCGCCCGGACCACGCCGCCCACGTCCGGCGACACCACCATCAGCTCCGGATATTTCTGGCGCCACACATCACCCAGCAGGATCGGGGAGGCATAGACGTTATCCACGGGGATATCGAAAAAGCCCTGAATCTGGTCGGCGTGCAGATCCATGGTCAACACCCGGTCCGCACCGGCGGTGCCGATCATCTTCGCCACCAGCCGCGACGTAATGGGCACCCTGGCCGAACGGGGACGCCGGTCCTGCCGCGCATAGCCGAAATAGGGGATCACCGCGGTGATCCGTCTGGCCGAAGCCCAGCGCATGGCGTCAACCAGGACCAGCAGTTCCATCAAATGGTCATTAGTGGGGGCCGATGTGGGCTGGACGATAAAGATATCCCGGCCGCGCACGTCCTCCTGGATCTCGGCCATCACTTCGCCATCGCTGAACCGCCCCACCAGCGCCTTGCCGAGAGGAAGGTTCAGGTGGCCCACGATTTCCGACACCAGCTCGGGATTGGCGTTACCGGTAAAGACCATCATGCCGCTGTCGTCCACGGCGGTGCTCCTCAATCAAGAAAATGGCTGGGGCGCCAGGATTACTCCGGGCTTCCTGCCCTCCGCCCTGTCGGGCCGGCCTTCGGCCGGTTAAATTCGCTCCCGGCGAATTTTTCGAACCACCCCGGATTCTCATCCTGCCGCCCCACTACGCGGCCAAAGTGGCCAAAGAAAAATGGCTGGGGCGCCAGGATTCGAACCTGGGTATGCAGGGATCAAAACCCTGTGCCTTACCGCTTGGCGACGCCCCAATAATGTGGATCCGGGTTGCTATGCGCCCTTTGTCATCCGGCCGCTGCGGCCAGCAGCGGGGAACGGTTCATCCCCCGCACAACCAGCCCCTGGCAATTCCCCCGCAACTGCCGGAGCACGGATCGGGCGGAGCCTTCGTCCTCGAACGCCGCAAATACGCAGCCTCCGGTGCCGGTAAGCCGCGGCTCGGCAAAGCGGCCCAGCCAATCCAGGGCATCCGCCACGGGAGGGTAGTGCCGGCGGACAACCGCTAGGCAGTCATTCTCCGCCCTGCCGGAAAGAAAGTCGGCTATTGTGATGCGGGGAGAATCCCGTGTCAATTCCGGATCGGCAAAGATTTCGGCCGTGGACACATGGCAGGGCGGGACCAGTATCAGGTACCAGGGCTCGGGCAGGTCGACCGGGGAAAGGGACTCCCCCACCCCTTCGGCCCAGGCCGCCTGGCCGCGGATGAAGACCGGCACATCCGCGCCCAGCCGCAGCCCCAGCCCGGCCAGTTGCTCCGCGCCCAGGCCCAAATCCCACAGCCTGTTCAGCGCCACCAGGGTGGTGGCCGCATCGGAGCTGCCGCCGCCCAGCCCGCCCCCCATGGGCAGGCGCTTCTCCAGGCGGATATCGGCGCCCGCCACGACGCCGGCCTCCTGTTGCAGCAGTCTGGCGGCGCGCACCACCAGATCCTGATCCTCCGGCACCCCCGCCAGGGGAGAGAGGCGCCGGATGAGGCCGTCCCGGCGCACGCGGAAATACAGTTCATCGGAGGCATCCACGAACTGAAACACCGTCTGCAGGAGATGGTAACCATCGGGCCGGCGCCCCAGGATGCGCAGCATGAGGTTCAGCTTGGCCGGGGCGGGCCAGGGTTTGTCCGGGTGGAAGGACATCGCAGGGCCGGCCGGTGGGACTATGGCTGGAAGCGCTCCATGGTCCGGCGCAGCGGCTTGCTGTCCGGGTTTCTGTCCAGCGCCTCCCGCCAGACCCTGCGCGCCTGATCATGCTCGCCCGAGGCCCATAACACCTCGCCCAAATGGGCGGCGATCTCCGAGTCGGGCAGCAATTCCATGGCCTGGCGCAGGTAACGCAGGGCCTCCCGGTAATTCCCCAACCGGTACTGCACCCAGCCCATGCTGTCCAGGATGGCGGGGGCCTCCGGCTTGAGGGCAAGGGCCTGCTGGATATAGCCGAGGGCCTCCTGGTAGCGGTCCGTCTGATCGGCCAGGGTATAACCCAGGGCGTTCAAGGCATCCGCGTGCTCCGGATTCCGGCTCAGTATTTTCCGCAAATCCCGTTCCAGCATGTCCAGCCGCTTCAGCGAGGCCGCGCTCAGGGCGCGGGAATACAGGAACTCCGGATTGCCCGGATAGCGCTTCAGCGCTTCCGTGAACAGCGCTATCACGTCCTCGTGCAGGCCCAGCCGCTGCAGGATCTCCCCTTCGATCAGGTACAACTCCTCGGCCCGGTGAGGCAGGGAGGCGCGCATCTGCCGAAGCATCTCCCTGGCCTTGGCGACATCGCCCAACTGGGCCCTCAGGGCCGCTATCCTGATCTGCCCCTGGACCTGATAGGCCCCGGCGGAGATCTTTTCATACCAGGAGATGGCCTCCTCATACCGGTCCTGCGCTTCATAGGTGCGCCCCATGAAATAGGTGGCCTCATCCAGCCGCTTTCCACCGTCCAGGGCCATTACCTTACGCAAATAACCCCGGGCCTCCTGCAGCCGTTCCGTTTCGAGGGCAAGGACGCCCAATGTATACAGGGTGTCGGCATTGCCGGGCGCCAGCCGGTTTATTTCGCGGAACTGTTCATAGGCCGCGGCCAGTTCGTTGGACTCCATCAGCAGGCGCGCATAGGCGGCCCGCAGGGTGTGGTTGTCCGGCTCCTCCTCCAGGGCCGCTTCCAGGGTCTGTTTCGCAGCCTCCTTGTCGCCCTGGGCATAGAGGACATTGCCAAGCAGCACCTGGATTTTCGGCCGGTCGGGGTAGGTTTCCAGCAGACGGCGGATCTCCGTTTCGGCTTCGGCATAGGCCTCCGCCGCCACGGCCACCAGCACCAGGGCATAATGGGCCTGCGGATCATCCGGGTGCTCCGCCACCAGCCGGCGCATCACTTGCAGCCCGAGCCGGCGGTCGTCCGCCCGGCTGATCACGGCCACCGCCTGCATGAAGCCGTCCTGCCCCAGGGCCTCGTTGATATTCACGCCCGCCCTCAAGTGCTCCAGGGCCTGGTCCGGCTCCCCGGCCTGGAGGTAGAGCAGCACCGCCGAGGCGCGGGCCGCCAGATCATTGGGCGCCAGCGCCACCCAGCGCTCCACCGCGGCAACCGCCCGCTCCAGGTCCTTCATGTGGACGGCTATGCGGGTGGCCTGCTGGGCCGCGCGGGGGTCGCCGGAGAGGCTCGCGCCATACATATAGTGGGAATAGGCCATGGCGAGGTCGCCCCGCTGGGCCGCCACTTCCGCCACCAGGACGCTGTAGATGATATCGGGGGTGAGCGCCTGGTCCGGGGGCGCCTCAGGGGCCGGATAGGGCAGGGACACCGGCTCCGCCGGCGCCTGTGCGGCGGCATCCGCGCCTGCATCCCCCTGGGCCGGCACAGGCTCCTGCACGGCGCCGGCGCAGCCGCCGAGCACCAGCACGGCGGTAAGGATAAAAATTCGAAAAGGCACCGATTTCATAAGCCCCGACTATCCGGATATAACCAATTTGATACTTTAGATCCTACCTGTCTCTATGGGGATACGCCAGCCCGGCCCGCTTCGGGGCTGATCCCGCCGCCGCCATCCCCGCGGCAGCGCAACGGATAAACCGCCCCCTGCTGGCGCTTGAATTTAACTCTTTGATAACCCACAATTTCGGATTCCGTCTGAACGGCCTGTTTTCCAATGCAACTGTTAACGCTCGGCATCAATCACAAAACCGCCCCGGTGGACATCCGCGAACGCCTGACGTTCGGCCCGGACATCATTGTAGCCGCCCTGCGCAGCCTGCTGGAACAGCAAGCGGTGGAGGAGGCGGTCATTCTTTCCACCTGCAACCGCACCGAGCTCTATTGCGCGCTGAGGGGCAGCCGGCAGGAAGAGATCGGCCACTGGCTGGCCGGTTTTCACGGCATGGAGATCGAGACCATCTCCCCTTACCTGTACGGCCACGAGGGCAAAGATGCCGTCCGGCATCTGCTGCAGGTCGCCAGCGGCCTGGATTCCCTGGTGCTGGGCGAGCCCCAGATCCTGGGCCAGGTGAAGGCGGCCTACCAGACCGCCAACGACGCGGGCGCCACCGGCAAGCTCCTGGGCCGGCTGTTCCAGCACACCTTCTCCGTGGCCAAGCAGGTGCGCACCGACACCGCCATCGGCAGCAGCCCGGTGTCGGTGGCCTTTGCCGCCGTCAGCCTGGCGCGCCAGATCTTCAGCGACCTCTCCAGCCAGACCGCCATGCTCATCGGCGCCGGGGAAACCGTTGAACTGGCCGCCCGGCATCTTCACCAGCACGGCATCGGGCGGATGATCGTCGCCAACCGCACCATAGAGCGGGCCCACACCCTGGCCAGCCAGTTCGACGCCTACGCCATTGCCTTGACCGAGATCCCGGCCCACCTGGCGGAGGCGGACATCGTCATCTCATCCACCGCCAGCCCGCTGCCCGTGCTGGGCAAAGGGTCGGTTGAGAGCGCCCTGAAAAAGCGCCGGCACCAGCCCATGTTCATGGTGGACATCGCCGTCCCCCGGGACATCGAGGCCGAAGTGGGCAACCTGGACGACGTCTATCTCTACACGGTGGACGACCTGGAAGAGGTGATCCAGGAAAACCTGCGCTCCCGCCAGGAGGCGGCCGGCCAGGCCATGGAAATCATCGACCTGCACGTCGAGGAATTCATGGGCTGGCTGCGCTCCCTGGACGCCTTCGACATGATCAAGGACTACCGAAGCCAGGCGGAGCGCACCCGGGACGAGGTGCTGCAACGGGCCCGGCGCCTGCTGAACAGCGGCAAGACCCCGGACGAGGCCCTGCAGTTTCTGGCCCACACCCTCACCAACAAGCTCCTGCACACCCCCAGCACCCGCATCCGCCAGGCCGGCTTCGACGGCCAGGCCGAGCTGCTGGACGCCGCGAACACCCTTTTCCAGATCAAAAAAGACCCCCCCGAAACGGACCCCGGGAAACAGCACCCCGGCGCTTCGTCCCCCGACCCCGCCGGTCCGGAAGAGACGGGGACCGGGGATGCGGCGAACGGCCCCAGATCCAGCAGCCGATGAAGCCGTCGATCCGCAGCAAGCTGGAACAGATCACGGATCGCTTCGAGGAAATCACCGCCCTGCTGGCCGAACCGGACATCCAGGGCGATCAGAACCGGTTCCGCAGCCTCAGCCAGGAATACGCCCAACTGGAGCCGGTGGTGGCCTGCTACCGGCGGCACCAGGCGCTGCAGGACGAGATCACCGAAGCGCGGGAGATGCTGGGCGACCCGGAAATGGCCGCCCTGGCGAAAGAGGAGCTGAAGGATGCCGAAGCGCGCCTGGCGGAACTGGAGCCCGAGTTGCAACGCCTGCTCATTCCGCCGGACCCCAACGACGAGCGCAACATCTTTCTCGAAATCCGCGCCGGCACCGGCGGCGCCGAGGCCGCCCTGTTCACCGGCGACCTGTACCGCATGTACATGCGCTATGCCGAGGCCCAGGGGTGGCGCACAGAAATCATCAGCGAAAGCCCCGGGGAGCAGGGAGGCTACAAGGAGATCGTGTGCCGCATCAGCGGCCGCAACGTCTACTCCAGGCTGAAATTCGAGTCCGGCGCCCACCGGGTGCAGCGGGTCCCGGAAACCGAGTCCCAGGGACGCATCCACACCTCGGCCTGCACCGTCGCCATCCTGCCCGAGGCGGCGGAAATCGACGACATCGTCATCGACAACAAGGACCTGCGCATCGACACCTACCGGGCCTCCGGCGCCGGCGGCCAGCACGTCAACAAGACCGATTCCGCCGTGCGCATCACCCACATGCCCAGCGGCATCGTGGTGGAATGCCAGGACGAGCGCTCCCAGCACAAGAACAAGGCCCGCGCCATGTCCCTGCTGCAGGCGAAGCTGCTCTCCAGCGCCCAGGAGCAGCAGACCACGGAACTGGCCCAATCGCGCAGGCTCCAGGTGGGCAGCGGCGACCGCTCGGAACGCATCCGCACCTACAACTTCCCCCAGAACCGGGTGACCGATCACCGCATCAACCTGACCCTCTACAAGCTGGACGAGGTGATGGCGGGAGGACTGGACCAGATCATCGAGCCCCTGGCGCGGGAACATCAGGCCGAACAACTCGCGGCCCTGGCGGAGGGTGAGACTTGACCCGCCCGACCATCCGGGAGGCCTTGCGGGAAGCGGGCGCACGGCTCGCCTCCCGCGCCGGCGCCGCCCCCCGGCTGGAGGCGGAGATCCTGCTCGGCCTGGCCCTGGACAAACCCCGCAGCCACCTGCATGCCTGGCCGGACAAGGCTCTCCGACCGCAACAGCAGACCGGCTTCCGGGACCTCATCGAACGCCGGAGCCGGGGGGAGCCCATCGCCTATATCACCGGCCGCCGGGAATTCTGGTCCCTGGAGCTGCGGGTCACGCCGGACACCCTGATCCCCCGCCCCGAAACCGAACGGCTGGTGGAGCGCGCCCTGGAGCTGACGCCCGAGGGACGCCCCCTTCGAATAGCGGACCTGGGCACAGGCTGCGGCGCTATCGCCGCCGCCATCGCCAGCGAGCGCCCCCGCTGCCGGATCACCGCCACCGACCGCTGCGCCGCCGCGCTCAGGGTGGCCGAGGCCAACTTCCGGCGGCTGGGGCTGACGAACATCACGCCGGAATCCGGGGAATGGTGCGCCGCCCTGCCCCGGGACGAGGGTTTCGACCTGATTCTCAGCAACCCACCCTATGTGCCGGACGGCGATCCCCATCTGGAACGGGGGGACCTGCCTTGGGAACCCAGGGACGCCCTGGCCGCCGGTCCGGATGGACTCAGTGAAATCCGGCGCATCATCGGCCAGGCGCCATCCCATCTCGTCCCGGGCGGCTGGCTGCTGCTGGAGCACGGCTGCGACCAGGGCGCCGGGGTGCGGGAGCTGCTGGCGGGCAACGGCTTCGAAAGCATCGACACCCTGCGGGACCTGGCGGGACGGGAGCGCATCACCGAAGGGCGTATCCGGCCACACCCTGCTTGAGATCTGCTGCTACGCTGCCATGGCCGACACCTTGCGATATCTACTCCACAGCCGGTGATTCCCGATGGATGACGAACAACTGTTGCGCTACAGCCGACAGATCATGCTGCCGGAAATCGGCTTTGAGGGACAAGAGAGCCTGACCCGATCCCGGGTGCTGATCATAGGCCTGGGCGGCCTGGGCTCACCCGCTGCCATGTACCTGGCGGCGGCCGGGGTCGGGGAACTGGTGCTGGTGGATTTCGATCAGGTGGACCTCAGCAACCTGCAGCGCCAGGTCATCCACAGCTCCGCAAGCATCGGCCGCCAGAAGGTCGATTCGGCCCGGGACACCCTGACGGGCATCAACCCGGACTGCCGCATATACTGTATCGATCGCCAGTTGGATAATGAAGCATTGATGGAGCAGGCCGGCCGCGCGGATCTCGTCATCGACGCCAGCGACAACTTTGCCACCCGTTTCGCACTGAACGAAGCATGCGTGGCCACGGGCACACCCCTGGTCTCCGGCGCCGCCATCCGCATGGAAGGACAGGTATCCGTTTTCTCGGGCCGGCCGGGTGAGCCCTGTTATCGCTGCCTGTACGGCGAAGGGATTGAAATCGAACAGACCTGTTCCGAGAATGGAATACTGGCCCCGGTGGTCGGCATTATCGGCAGCATCCAGGCCACCGAAGCCATCAAGATTCTAACCGGAGCCGGCACGACGCTGGCGGGAACCTTGCTGATACTGGACGCCCTGCATATGCAATGGCGCAGTCTGAAACTTACCGCCGACCCCAAGTGCCCGGTTTGCGGCCCTTCGCAAAACCAACCGGCCGGGACGTGATTCAGGACAACGCCGGTCTTAGCCGCGCCCAAACCTGCGCCATCCCAGGTATCCGATGACAGCCCCCAGGAAATACAAGACGGCATCGCGGTAGCCCCATGCCTGAACCTCTGCTTCAGGCCCTGTCGAATCAACCTTATGCACCCGGGCCACCACTGGCGCAGCCTTATTCGAACTGGCGGGTACAGCGCTTGCAGGGACATCATCAAGCGCATGACGGGAGGCCGGCCGCCGCTTCGGCGCATCCGGCATATCGGGCGCATCGGCCATCATGATGCCCGGCGATACCTCCGGGCTGGACCCGGAATCGGCGTCGGCGGGCGCAGGATCAACAGGCGTGACATCGGAAACAGGTTCGATGGTCACCGTGGCGCCAGGCTGAGAACCGGTATTCGCCGGACCGGCAGGCGCAGGCTCAGCGGCATCCGGGGCATTGGCCTGTTCCCCGGCATTCCCTTCGGCATCCGAATCCGATGAATCGGCCGGATCTTCACCGCTGGATTGTGAATCCGCAACATCCTCAACCTCTTCGCTGGCCAGCAGGGCGGCACTGCTGCCGGCAACCGCCGTCTGCTGGTCGGCACTGTAGGCATCGGCCTGGTCCGGGTTGACGTAGTTGACCGAGGATACGGTTGATTCCGCCGGCGGCGCCAGCACCAGGTAGCCTACATATTCTGTGGCATGCTGCACCTCTCCATCCTGAGACTGCTCCTCATCCACCTGAATGCTTACACCATGCGCACTCTTGTCACGCCAGCGCAGATTGGCCGTGTCACCATCATTGGCCGTCTGCATGTCGGCGATGAACAGGGGCTCAGTCGAATATCCGCCGTTGAAATATATGGAGCGGAACAGGTGGCTGACCACATTGCCCGTCCTGCCCACCTCGAAGCTCACGCCATCCAGCGTTCCCAGGGACGGCTCCCATGCAATATAGGATACCGTTTCGGCCGCATGGCCCGGGGCATTGTCTTCCTGCTCCTGCAGTTGGTATTCAAATCCATTAACGCTGATATTCCTTATTCGCCCGGTAACTGCCTGGCCTTCATTAAAGCTCATGATCCCTGTCGTAACCACGGGCGTCGTGTTCAGGCGCTGGCTGAAGCTTACTGAACCAAAGTCAAGGACATTAGCGGTATCGAAGCGCCCGGCCTCGATCCGCGTGCCGTCCGCCAGGACATGGCTGCCGCGCTCCATGACAATGTAGCTCACACGCTCTTCGGCATGAATGCCATCGAGGTAATCCCACTCCTGGATGCGCACTTCAAAGCCCGTCGGGTTGACATTGCGCACCCGCACCACGGCCGGCGCAGTATCATTCAGACTGGCAGGCTTGGCCACCACCAGTGGATCCACAAATGTGCGGCTGAGGACAACCTGCTGCCATTCATGGGTCACGTCAACCTCGCCGATCGCTATGATATCCGATGTCGCTTTTGTCACAGGCTCGGGATCGTCGGGATCCGCCGGGTCCGTACCATTGGCCTGCTCCACACCGTCATCATGGCCGTCACCATCAGAGTCCGCATCCAGCAGGTTGATCAAGCCATCCCCATCATAATCAGCCGCCCAATCGACGCCCCAATAATTCACCTCCTCACCATCCATCAGGCCATCGCCATCACTATCCGCCGCCTGCGGGTCGGTGTTATAGATGCTGGTCTCATCCGCATCCAACAGACCGTCTCCATCCGTATCCAAAAGCGCATTTGGCTGGCCGGGCGCAACAAGCACCAGATAGCCTGCATCCTCCGCGGCATGCACCACTTCATCATCCTGAGACCGCTCCTCGTCCACCCGGACGCTTATACCCTGCGCACTCTTGTCGCGCCAGCGCAGGTTGGCCGTATCGGCGTCATTGAACGTCTGCATATCCGCAATGAACAGCGGTTCACTTGCATAGCCCCCATTGAAGCTGATGGATTGATCCAGGTGGCTCACGACATCACCCGTCCTGGCCACTTCAAAGCCCACACCATCCAGCGTGCCGAGCGACGGCTCCCATGCAATGTAGGATACGGTTTCAACCGCATGACCCGGGGCATTGTCTTCCTGCTCCTGCAGCTTGTATTCGAAACCGCTCGTGCTGATATTTCTTATCCGACCGGCAACCGCATCGCCTTCGTTGAAACTCGTGATGCTTGTCATAACAACCGGCACGGCAGTCAACGACCGGGCGAAGCTCACAGAGCCAAAATCAGCAACATTACCGGTGGAAAACTGCCCGGCCTCCACCCGCGTGCCATCTGCCAGGGTATGGCTGCCGCGCTCCATAACGATATAGCTCACACGCTCCTCGCCATGGATATCATCAAGGTAGTCCCACTCCTGAATGCGTATCTCGAAGCCCGTGGCATTGACATTGCGCACCCGCACCACTGCCGGTTCTGCATCATCCAGGCTCGAGGGCTTGGCCACTACGATTGGATCGGTAAACACGCGGCCCAGCGTGACCCGCTTCCAGTTATGATCCACGGTAACCTCACCTATGGCGAGGGTGGACAACCGGAGGATATCGGAAGCAAACTTCGCCTCAATGGTATGATCAGCACTGAGGTTGGCAAAACTATAGCTGTCCACGGCGCCAACCGACGCCCCATCGACCTTTACATCATCAATGTGATAGTTCGCATCCGCCGCAATGGTGAATGTCAGGGTCGCTCCCGCATTTGCCGTAACGGCCCCTGCCGGACTGATGCTGCCATTATCCCCGGCGCTGGCCGTGACCGTATAAGTACTCGGCGTAACCGGGATTGCCGAAAAGGCCGCCGTTACCACGACATCCTGATCCAGCGTTACAACACATGTCGCCGTACCGCTGCAGCCGCCGCCAGACCAGCCATCGAATACCGATCCACTGCTTGGCGCGGCCGACAGTGTTACCATGCTGCCCGCCACATAGCTCTCGCTGCAGTCTGCACCGCAGTTTATCCCCTGGGCCTGCACCTGGCCGCTGCCGGAACCGCTCTTAGCAACTGTCAGCACATACAGCTGGTCACCACTGGCACCACTAAGCGCCACGTTCAATACCGGAACATAAAGATCATTCGATGCGATAGACAGGCTGGCGCTCTTACTGCCGCTTGAAGCTGGAGCAAACAGCACATCAACAACACATCCAGAACCCGGAGCTATGGTTCGATTGGCGCAGCCATCGGATTGGATGGAAAAATCGGAAGCATCTACGCCACTGAGGGTAACCGTATCAACAGCCAGGTCACCACTACCGGCATTGGTGACATTGAAGGTTTGTATTGCCGATCTGCTCCCGACAGCAACACTGCCAAAATCATAAACCAGAGGAGAAACCTCTATATCGGAATAGTTGGCGTCGATACCGTAAGTCTCAACGCTCCCTGTGTTAAGTGACGCCACGAACAGCCGGCTGGTGCCCGGGGCAAAGGCCATGCCCATGGGATTGCGCAGGGGGTGGTCCGCATCATAGATGTTGCCTAAATAGCCGCCGGCGCTGCTGTACACGGTCACCACATTTTGAAAGGCATCTGAAATATAGATACGGTCAAGCGTATCCACTGCAATGCCAAGGGGACGGATAAAGGCCTTGTCTCCCAAACCCCGCGTTTCAAAGCTGCGTTTATACACACCATTCAGATCGAATACCTGCACTCTGGCCGAATCCGTCAATGACATGAGGTCGGGAACCAGTATCTCGCTGGTGGCCTCATTGACGGCAATCCCTGTTGGCAACTGAAACTGCCCGGCGCCCGTCCCGGTACTGCCGAAGGAAAATTTGAGGGAATTATCCGGGTTGTATACCTTGACCCGGTTCGCCCGGCCATCGGCCACATAGACCAAACCATTGCTATCCAGCGCAATGCCGGTAGGCCGCATAAACTCGCCATCACCAGCGCCCAACACAGCGGTACGCACCATGTTTGCGCCATAAATCTCAACACTGCCTGTTCCGGCATTGCCGACATAGATCAGCCCGTCCGCACTCACTGCCACAGCAGTGGGCACATCAAGTCCGGACAAAGTAGCCTGGTACTGGCCTGCACTGTCGAATACCTGTATCCGATCCAGGTTTGGCTCAGCGACATAAATCTTTTCATCCGCGCCTATCGCCACCGCCGTCGGCATCGACAGTTCATCACTGATCTGCGGCAGCGCTTCGGCTGTCGGCATTGAGGCGGCGCATGGCCTGGGAAAGACAAAAAGCAGAAAAAGAGCAAGCAGAAACCATGACCACAGAAGAGGCAGGTTGGCCCGGGCAATGGCTGCCGGTCCAACAGATATCCCCGTTCGGCCAAATTCATGGAGATTTTTTGTCATATCGGCTTTTGATTCCACTCACATCCCCATGCCATGCACGCACCCAAACATTGGTTTCAAATTAAACCGGACACCCCCCGCCCCCAGCCCCTCCTTGCAAGAAGTGCTGGACTAACCCTTGCCTCCGAATCCACCCTTATATTGATTTGTCGCCAGATACGGTGCGGGAAACCGGCAATCCTTGCATTTGTTCCAACGCCATATTTCCATTGCGGAGAAGCGATAACGGCGTCTGGCCGAAAAAACCACAGGCACTATGCATCTGATTAAGCCTATCGTCCCAAAGGGGGAAAGCTTTAACCCTGTCAGGAAGCTACATCCGGAATTGATCCATAAAAACAGGACCAGGGTTCCCGCAGCGGACATCCTGGGAAAAAGCTTCATATCCGGCTGGAATTAAGGAATAATATTCCCGGAGAACCAAGGGAAAACCTTGTAATGAGACGCTACCCGGATTTGGAGGAGGGTTATGATGAAAATGAGTGATATTCGCAAGATCGCGAAAGCAAAGGGCGTCCAACCCAGGAGACTGACAAAGGCCGCTTTGGTCAGGGCCATCCAACTGAATGAAGGAAACTTTGATTGCTTTGGCTCTGCCACCAACCGTGAATGTGATCAGCTGAATTGCCTCTGGCGTGAGGACTGCCTTAAACCGGCCACCACCAAGGCCGCATAGACCCTGGCTTTATGGTGAGCCAGCGTATTTCGGTATTGCCGATTCCGCACAAACACACAAATCGCTGCTGACGGGAGTTCTCTCCAAGTTGCAGCACATGCCTGAAAACCATTAATATTGGTGCATGAACCCACCTAATCGCCCTGGAACGGCTTCGTTCCGGGGCTTTTTTCATTCCGGAGAGATGTAAATTTGGAATCAAATCTGAAAGTCGGCGTCTTCGTGGATGCCGAAAACGTCCGCTTCAACGGCGGTTATCAGCTTCGCTATGACAACCTGCGCCGCTTCGCCGCCCGCAATGGCGGCGAACTGCAGCGCCTCAACACCTACCTGGCCTTCGACCAGGAGCGGGCCCGGGAAGAGCCTGAATACGCCCAAAAATCCCATGCCTATCAGCAGATGGTGCGGGATTTCGGCTGGAAGATCACGGTCAAGCCCGTGCGGCGCTACATTGATGACGAAGGCAACATCACCACCAAGGCCAACGCCGATCTGGATCTGGCGGTGGACGCCATGCTGCAGGTGGAAAACCTGGACCAGATACTGCTGGTCACCGGCGACGGCGATTTCCTGCAGGTCGTATCGGCCCTCCAGAACAAGGGCTGCCGGGTGGAACTGCTGGGCTTCCGCAACGTATCCAGGGCCTTGCAGCGCCAGGCGGACGCCTTCTACTCCGGCTTTCTCATCCCGGACCTGCTGCCCTTCTCCTGCGAACCGCGCAACGAGTGGGGCCGGCCCGGCTACTGCGTGCGGGGCGTCTGCACCAAGTGGTTCGAAGACAAGGGTTACGGCTTCCTGCGCTTCATCCGGGAGGTCTCCCCCAACCTCTGGATCACCGACCCCCGCGACCCGGACTCCCCCTATGAAAGCGTCTTCTGCCACATCAACGAACTGGCGGACGATGTCACCGTGGAAGACCTGATGAACCGCGATACCGTGGTCGAATTTTACCTCAGGGAGAGCGATCAGAAGGACAACGGCCTGGTGGCCACCAATGTGCGGATGGTTTATGCAGGGGGGAGGTAGCTGACATTGCCACATTTGCAGTAGGTGCAGGGCGACGGTTGTCAGTTGTCGGTTGTCAGTTGTCAGTTGTCAGTTGTCAGTTGTCAGGATGATGATGGGGCTTTTTAAAAATTGGCCAACTGATTTCTGCCCTGTCGGCTGTCAACTCTGCCCTGACGAAAGAAGCTCGATACGGTAGCGGCGGGGCCGTTTGGAAAGCCGCACCACGGTCCCCGCGTGGACCCCGAAGGCCCCGGCGGCCCGGTCACGGAAATAGAGCCGCAGGGTCTCGCCCACCATGGGAAAGGCGAGTTCCTCCCAGGGGATTTCCTGCTCCGCAAACAGGGCCACCTCCAGGCTCTCCTCGCCGGGGCCGAAATCCAAATCCAGCAGCCGGCCGCGGAAGATCATGAACACCTGGTCCGCATGGGGCAGGTTGAACAGGCTGAAGAGGCCGGCCAGTTCCACCCTGGCCCCGGCCTCCTCCAGGGTCTCGCGCACCGCCCCCTCGTGAGCGGCCTCGCCGTTTTCCATGAAGCCGGCCGGTAGGGTCCAGAAACCCTCACGGGGTTCGATGGCGCGCCGGCACAGCAGCACCCGTTCCTCCCATTCCGGCAGGCAGCCGGTAATGATCCTGGGGTTCTGATAATGGATGGTGTCGCAATCGGTGCAGACGTAGCGCTCCCGGTTATCCCCCTCCGGGACTCTCAGTCGCACCCTGGCGCCACAGTGGCTGCAGAAGTTCATACTGCGCAGTGTAACGGAAATTGGAGGTGGTACCGAGTGCCGAGTGCTGAGGGGTGGATATTACGGGATATGGGTGTCCGGAAGCGGTCCTGGGGCTCTGATGCTAAACTGCGTGCAAACAGAAAAAGGCTGTCATGCATAAATCAATCTCATATTCCATCGCCATATCATGCCGGCGCCCACAGTAATGCCTGACGCGGCCGCCACTCTCCCGGACACCATCGCCGCCGTCGATCTCGGCTCCAACAGTTTCCACATGATCGTCGCCCGGGTGCGCCACGGTGACATCCAGATCATCGACCGGCTGCGGGAGATGGTGCGGCTCGGGGCCGGGCTGGACGAGAACAAACGGCTCACCCCGGAGGCCCGGCGCCGGGCCCTGGCCTGCCTCAGGCGTTTCGGCCAGCGCCTGCGCACCCTGCCACCCGGCAGCGTCCGGGCGGTTGGCACCAACGCCCTGCGCCAGGCCAGAGAGGCGGGGGATTTTCTGGCCGCGGCGGAGGCCGCCCTGGGACATCCCATCGAGGTGATCGCAGGGCATGAAGAGGCGCGGCTGATCTATCTTGGGGTGGCACACGGGCTGGCCACCGGTGACGACAAGACCCTGGTGGTGGACATCGGCGGCGGCAGCACCGAACTCATCATTGGCCGCCGCTTTGACATCAGCCGGCGCGAAAGCCTTTACATGGGCTGCGTCGGCATGAGCCAGAGGCATTTCAAGGACGGCCGCATCGACGCCGAGGCCATGGAGGCGGCAGAAATGACGGCGGCCCTGGAACTGCGTCCCATCCGGCGGGCCTACCGCAAGATCGGCTGGCAGACCGCCATCGGCAGCTCCGGCACCATCCGCGCCATCGGGGACGTGGTCGCCAACGCCGGCTGGAGCAGGGGCAGCATCACCCTCCCGGCCCTGGAAAGCCTGCGCCAGACCCTGATCGGCGCGGGGCACATCGACCGGCTGGAACTGGCAGGCCTCAGCCCGGAGCGCCGGCCTGTATTCCCCGGCGGCGTGGCGGTGTTGCTCGCCGTCTTCAAGACCCTGCATGTGAAGGAGATGCAGGTCTCGGACCAGGCCCTGCGGGAAGGGCTCCTGTACGACATGCTTGGCCGCATCCGCCACGAGGACGTGCGGGAGCGCTCCATACGTTCCCTGTGCCAGCGGTTTCACCTGGACCTGGAGCATGCGGCCCGGGTGGAAACCACCGCCCACCGCCTGTTCGGCCAGGCCGCCGGCGAATGGGGGCTTGCCGGCCATGATCAGTCAGACATCCTGGGCTGGGCGGCGCGCATCCACGAACTGGGGCTGGCGGTATCCCACAGCCAATACCACAAGCATGGCGCCTACCTGATCGAAAACGCGGACCTCTCCGGCTTCTCCCGCCAGGAGCAGGCGCTGCTGGCGGCCCTGGTCCGGGGCCACCGCCGGAAATTTCCCATCGAGGTGTTCGAGGCCCTCCCGGCCACCGCCCGACAGAGCGCCAAACGGCTCTGCATCCTGTTGCGGCTGGCGGTGCTGCTACACCGCGGGCGCTCCACCACGATCTGCCCCGGGGCAACCCTGAGCGTCAACAACAGCAATCTGAAACTGGCGTTTCCCGGCGGCTGGCTGGAACAACACCCCCTCACCCGTCTGGAGCTGAGGCAGGAGCAAGGCCTGCTGGAAGCGGCCGGTTTCGGGCTTGCTTTTGGATAGCGCCAAGGGTAATCGGCATGGCCGGCGCCTTGAGGCTCATGGTCTTTCGCAATCTCCCGGGCACCCAACCGGCCCTTCAGGCTGCCCCTGACGAAACAAAAAAGGCGGCGGCCCACGAAAGGACCGCCGCCTGATTCCACCCCATTCCCAGTGCGGAGGGGGCGCTCTTCCCCCTCAGGGGGAGCCGGTTGCTTTACGATGGCGCATGCCGGCGCCAAAACCGGCCAGACCAATGGCCAGGAGCGCCAGACTGGCCGGCTCCGGCACCTGGGCCGCCCCGGACAGCCCAGGCGAATTGGGGATGATGGGTATCGGCGGATCCCCAGACTGCACGGGCAGCAAGTCCCAGGAGGCCTGGTAGGGACCATCGGTGGGACCGTAGTTGGCGGTGAACCCGAACGGGCCCGCGGAGTTGGGGTCGGGTATGTCCACAGGGCCAACTATGGGCCATATCCCATTAGCGGTACACCAGTCATCATCCTCGGCACCGCAGGTCCTGTCCACATACCAGTGCAACACCTGGGTCACAGTGGTGAAGGGATGGCCGGGTCCAAAATAATAGGGATCACCGGGGTCCTGCCAGGCAGCCACGCCTCCCCATCCCGTGGCGGGATTCGCCGTCCCTATCTGCTCGATGGCGTGATTCCAGCCGTCGGGCTCGAAGATGCTGGACTCGGCGATGCCGGCGTCCCCGAACCAGGGGATTTCCCAGTCCACGATGACGGGAGTCTCCTGGGTCCCGCCGGCATCATAGCCACTGTCGTTATAGACGGTGAAGTTGTAATCCCAGGTGCCGTCACCATTATCAGTCGTCCCACCGGTCACGCTGGATGCCTGGCCCCAGGGGGGGCCAGGGTTGGTAACTACTACACCTGCTACTGCACTTGAGCTGAACCCCAGCGCCCCCGCCACCATCAGCGCCGCGGAGAACGCCAAGGCCGATAATCGGGGGGCTGGATATACGATAAAAAAGCTTTTCTTCTTCATGGGCATGATGGGCATGGTCTCCTCCTCGAAAGAGCCTGAACAACGACATCACCACCTTCTCGCGAATGGGAGCAGGCGCCACATGGGCCTGATTGTAAAAAAGCAATATTTACGCCAGAAATATATTTATCAATAAAAACCGCAGGATGAGCAGGGAAGCGGGATGCGCCCGGACTGTAACTGTAAAAAAAGCTGACAGTCACAAGCCTTTCCGAACGCCCTTGTCCGCCTTAGCGGGGCCTTGATTCAGGGCCTCTTTGCAAGGATAAGGGGCTGTTGCAAGCGCCCTTCACCACCTGGCCGCCCCCGGACGCGGCACATAATGAATTGTTTTATAAGAATATTACTCTCATGGGCGCGCTTGCTCCGCTGGGCGGTTGACGGCGCCGCCGGAGTGTCCAGGCCGGTGTCAGTTTTTTTTACACCCCGGGTTATTGTGGAACACCCGGCAAATCACCTGCCCCAGGGCGCATCGGCGGCCTTGCCCAGGTCCGTGCGCAGCAGCCCCACGGCCCGGCCTTCGATCACCAGGGATTGCTCCCGCAGGTCCAGGTCAACAGGCTTGAAATCCGGGTTTTCCGGCAGCAGCCGTATGCGGTGTTTCCAGCGCCCGTGGCGGCGGAAGCGGCGTACGATCACCTCATCCTCCAGCCTCAGGACCAGAATCTGGCCGTTGCGGGCCCGGCGGGTGCGGTGTACCGCCAGCAGGTCGCCCTTGAGGATACCGGCGTCGTGCATGCCCGGGTCCGGCATCCGCAGCAGGTAGTGGGCCCGGGGCCGGAACCGGGTGGGATCGAGGAGACAATGGTCCTCGATGTGCTCCTCCGCCAGGATGGGCCGGCCGGTCCCGACCCGCCCCACCACCGGCAGGCCCTCCGGTTTCCCCGGCGCCAGAATACGAATGCCCCGGGAGATGCCGGGCAGGACCTCGATGGCCCCCTTGCGGGCCAGCGCCCGCAGGTGGTCCTCGGCGGCATTGGGGGAGCTGAATCCCATGATCTTGCAGATCTCGGCCCGGGTGGGGGGAAAGCCGGTATCCCTGATGTGGCTGCGGATCAGGTTCAAAATCTCGGTCTGGCGGGCGGTGAGTTCCATGGCTGGCTTCCTCTCGGGCAGGCGGCTTGGAAAAATCAAAGGCGGACGGCTGTTAGTGTATACAGCATTCGAATAAAGGGAAGGGGAGAATTGAGAAACAAGGTCTTGCCGAAAACCCCGCTTTTATTCGGGCGGCGGGGTTGTTTCCAGATTTACGGTTGACGGCTGAGTAACTGTCAACCGTTAACCCGCATTTCTCACCAGGATTTGGATTTTTGGGGCAAGCTGGCGAAGCAGGTTGGACGATCAGCCGCCGAAGCATAGCCGTAGCTATGATTCAAGGCTGATCGTTCAAGATGCGAAGCCAGGTTGATGGAATACATCCCTGTATTCCACCCCTTCGGGGTCGCTGTGCGGTCCAAATTCGCTCCAGGCGAATTTGTGTTCCAAAAAC
>DRKS01000011.1 GCA_011051655.1 Sedimenticola sp. | reverse complement strand
TTGTTGATCCAGAAGGGCTCCACAATCGTTTGCCCCTGGATGAAGATTTTCGTTGGCGCCATGGAACGCCAAATTTCAGCCCCCGCATCAAGCGGGATCTTTTTTGCCGTCCGTTCGGCCTTGAATATCATCTCCTGATCGAAGCCGCCCCGGGCGACAGAAGCGAGGTAATTGGCCAGATGCCAGCGGTCTTCACCGACGATGCGCTCTTCATAACCCCGCATGGCCGTGCCGTCGAGCCCCGTGGTGAAGCGATAGATAATATTCTCCGGATCGCTCCCGCCCTTGAAGTTCCAGCCGCGCGTCAGATTCGCCACCCTGGCGGGATAACCCCATTCATCCCTGAGATTATTCCTGCCATCGCCCCGCAGTTCCCGGCCATGACAGTCCGGGCACTTGTTTTTTTCGAAAATTTTTCTTCCCCTGGCAATGCTGGCGGGGGAAGACGGCACCCTTGGGGGCATGGTGACGATGGACTGGCGGGGGTCATACTCGGGATCGGCGAAATCATCATCGAATGTTTTTATATAGTAAACGAGCATCCATCGCAGCTCTGGCGGCAGCGCCGCCCAACTGGGCATGGACGTCCCCGGAATACCCCGGGTGATGGTTCTGAACAGATCTTCATCGGTGGGCAAGGCGCCCGCCGATGTTGTGCGGAGCTTGAAATTCCCCGATGTGAAATCACGTGGCCTGGGGTCCAGAATATCGGCCAGCGGCCCGTTGCCATCGCCATTTTCTCCATGACAACGTGAGCACCGCATCATATATTGATGCTCTCCTTGGGCAAGGAGGCGCCTGGAAAGGGGAGGCTTCCGCTCCATGCCGCCCGCGGACGCCAGGGCCGGCGAAGAAGAGAGTGGCGTCAAAATGGTTGCCGCGACAAGGGCCAGGGCCGTTGCCAGGCGCGGCCGGGGTAAGGTCGTTATCATCTCTTGGATTATTCGTGACATCTTCATTTAAGCACGGAGCGGCCGCGCAGCCATGGAAAGGCAATAATCGCACATATCGGCGCTGGCAACGATGTTGCCGTGGCGCCGCCTTCCGGCCCGAATGTTCCGGTCGAAAGCGGAAATTTACCGGCGGCATGATTAAACTATCGGCCTGATATAGGATGCCGGTAACGGCATAAATGAACCTGAGACAAATACCCGCCATGCTGCGTCTGATCATTTTCCTGCTTTTCCTGTCGTTGATACCGGCGCAGCTTGCGGCGATGGAGCCTATCGGAATCGGGCGCATACAAGAGCGCATCAAGGACCTGGAGCAGGCCGCCGGGGGCAACGAGGCGGAGCGCAGCCTGGAGATCGGCTACTACCGGGATGCGGCCAAATCCCTGCAGTCGGCGCAGGAGTTCAACGCCCGGGCGGAGGAGTACAAGCGGGCCATTGTGGAAGCCCCCAAGGAGGCGAAGCGGATCCGGGACCGCGTGGCCAAGCTCGCCAGGCAGGCCGCCAGGGGCGGGGCGCCGGATCTCGCGAAGCGCTCCATCGCGGGCCTGGAGGAGCAGATCGCCCGGGAGAAGACGAAGATCAGCGATATCGGCAGCGGGCTTGCGGAGCTGAGCCAGGCCCTCGGCGTGCTGCAAGGCCGGCCGGACGCCAGCCGCGAGGCCCTGGCCCTTGCCGGTTCCCGCCTGGAAGAGGTGGAGGCGCAGTTGCGCAAGCCCGCCGCCGCGGACGTGGCGCCGGAGGTCGGGGAGGCCTCGCGGGTGGCGCTGGAGGCCAGGCGGCGGGCCCTGGCCGCCGAAATCAACATGCTCAAGCTGGAGCGGCTGAGTCATGACCAGCGGCTGGAGCTGTTGAAGGCCAGGCAGGCCCTTCTGGAACAGCAACTGGACATGGCGCGGGCCGCCGAGCAGGCGGCCCAGGAGGAGATCAACCGGCGCCGCGCCCGGGAGGCGGAGAAGGCGGAGAAACTGACGGCCCGGGCCGAGGAGCGGGCGGCGGGCATGCATCCCCTGTTGCAGGCGGCCGCCGAGACGAACACCGAGTTGAGCCAGCAGTTGACCGAATTGTCGAAGGCCAACGAGGCGGCCACCGAACAGTTGAGAAAGAGCCGCGCCCAGCTCCGGCAGATCGACCGCAACTACCAGCGGCTGCAGCAGCAGTTGGAGATCTCCGCGGTGGACAAGACGGTGGGCGAATTCATGCGCTCCCAGCGCAGCAAGCTGCCGGAGCCGGCGGACTTCGAAAGGCGCAAGGCCCGGCTGGCGCGGGCGCTCGCGGAGGTTCGCATGGCCCAGTTCCGGGTCCAGGAGCGGCTGGCGGATCTGGCCGACGTGAAGCAGGCCGCCAGGGCCGTCCTGGACGGCTCCGAACAGGAACTGGCCGGTCTTTCCGCGGCCCAGCGGCGGGAGCTCGAAAAGCAACTGGTCCTGCTCCTGAAGGACAGGAAGGGTCTCCTGGACAAGCTCGACAACGTCTACAGCCAAAATGCGAAGCTTCTGGGGGATCAGGTCCTCGAACAACAGAACCTTATCGCCAAGGTGCAGAAATACCGGGAGCTGCTGGACCAGAACCTGTTGTGGATCGCCAATGCCGAACCCATCGGCTGGAGCTGGTTCGGCCGCTTCCGGGAGCCGCTGTCGGTGCTGTTTTCCGCGGGGAACTGGCTGGGGGCCGCCGGGGATCTCGGCCGCCTGGCCCTCGGCCGGCCCCTGCCCAGCGGTGCGGTGGCGCTGCTGGCTGTTGTTCTGCTGGGGCTGAGGGGATGGATGCGGCGCAGGCTGGCGGATTTTGCAAAACATGTGGGCAAGGTGCGCCAGGACCGCTTTGCCCACACCCTGGCGGCGCTGGCCATTACGGCGCTGCTGCCTCTTCCCTGGGCCCTGTCGCTGTATTACGGCGGCTGGCTTCTTCAGGCGGGGGATGCCGCCGGCTTCGGCCGCGCCCTTGGCTCCGGCCTCAAAGCCGGTGCGGAGGCGTTTTTCATCCTCGGCTTTTTCCGCGCCCTGTATGTCAGAGACGGCCTGGCGGAGAGCCACTTCCGCTGGCAGCTCCAGCCCAGGAAGGTGCTGTCGGGGAATCTCGCCTGGCTGATGCCGGCCTTCGTCCTGCTGACCTCCCTGATCGCCATGACGGAGGAGGCGCCCGCGGAGCTCTACCGGGACGACCTCGGCCGGCTGGCCTTCATGGCGGGGGCGCTGCTGGCGCTGCTGTTCGCCTGGCGGGTGCTGCGGCCGGACGCCGGGGTGCTGGGGGTGCGCGCCGGGGGAGGGCTCAGCGGCTGGCGCTGGCGCATCCGCTATCTCTGGTATCCCCTGTCGCTCGCCATGCCGCTGGTCCTCATCGCCCTGGCCGCCGAGGGGCATTATTACACCAGCCTGCGCCTGTCGGGGCTGCTCTTCTATCCCATCCTGGTGGTGATCCTGGTGTTTCTGCTCTATCTCCTGGCGGTGCGCTGGCTGCTGGTGGCCCAGCGGCGGCTGGCCCTCAAGCGCGCCCTGGCCAAGAGGCAGGCCGACCAGGAGGCCCGGGCCGCCCGGGAGGCGGCGGGACAGGCCGGCGAGATCGCCCCCGAGAGCCTGGAGATGCCGGAGATCGAACTCCAGACCATCAACGAGCAGACCCGCAGGCTGTTGCGGCTGCTGTTCACCCTGGTCGCCCTGGCCGGGCTCTGGTGGATCTGGTCGCCGGTGGCCCCGGCCCTCAGCGTGCTGGAGGAGATCGTGCTGTGGGAGCGGACCCTGCCGGGGCCCGAAGGCGGCCAGTTGGTCCCCGTCACCGTGGCGGACGCCGCCCTGGCGCTGGTGGTGCTGCTGGTCACCTTCGTGGCCCAGCGCAATTTGCCGGGGCTGCTCGAGATCGCGCTGCTTCAGCCCCTGGCCCTGGAGCCCGGCAACCGCTATGCCGTGGCCAGCATCAGCCGCTACCTGATCATCGCCAGCGGCCTGGCCGGCGCCGTCGGCCTGGTGGGGGTCGGCTGGGAGGATCTCCAGTGGCTGGTGGCGGCGGTGGGGGTGGGCCTGGGTTTCGGGCTCAAGGAGATCTTCGCCAATTTCGTTTCCGGCCTGATCATCCTGTTCGAACGGCCGGTGCGGGTGGGCGACACGGTCACCATCGGCGAGGTGAGCGGCACCGTCTCCCGCATTCAGATACGGGCCACCACCATCACCGACTGGGACAACAAGGAGCTGATCATCCCCAACCAGGCCCTGGTGGTGGAGCCCCTCATCAACTGGACCCTGTCGGACCAGGTTACCCGGATCATTTTCATGCTGGGCATCGCCTACGGCTCCGATACGGAAAAGGCCCACCGCATCATGATGGAGACCATCACCGCCAACCCGCTGGTGCTCGAAGAGCCGAGCCCCACGGTCTTTTTCGTCGGCTTCGGCGACAGCTCCCTGGATTTCGAGGTGCGGGTGTTCGTGAAGGAGCGCATCCAGCGCATGCCCCTCACCCATGAGCTGCACATGGCGCTGGAAAAGGCGCTGCGGGAAAACGGCATCGAAATCCCCTTTCCCCAGCGGGACCTGCACCTGCGCAGCGTCGACCCGGCCACCGGGCTCGGGCCCCGGGGACCGGAGCAGAAGTGATGAAGGGCCGCCGGCCGGGACTGTACGCCAGGTTCCTGCCCTTTCTGCGCTGGCTGCCGGATGTTAACCGGGACAGGTTGCGTGTGGATTTCATGGCCGGGCTGACGGGGGCGGTGATCGTGCTGCCCCAGGGGGTGGCCTTCGCCACCATCGCCGGCATGCCCCCCGAGTACGGGCTGTACGCGGGGATGGTCCCGGCCGTGGTGGCGGCCCTGTTCGGCTCTTCCAGGCACCTGGTCTCCGGCCCCACCACGGCGGTTTCCGTCGTCCTGTTCTCCTCCCTCAGCGCCTTGGCGGAGCCGGGCACGGCCGAATACGTCACCCTGGCCCTCACACTCACCTTCATGGTGGGGGCCATGGAACTGGGGCTTGGACTGGCGCGCATGGGGGCCGTGGTGAATTTCATCTCCCACTCGGTGATCGTGGGGTTCACCGCAGGCGCCGCCATCCTGATCGCGGGCAAGCAGCTTCCCAACTTCTTCGGGGTCCAGCCGGCCCCCGGGGGATACCTGGACGACATCCTCTATCAGTTCGTGCGCCAGATCCCGGATATCAACGGCCATGTCACGGCCGTGGCGCTGGTCACCCTCTTTTCCGGATTGGCGGTGAAACGCTGGCTGCCGGGGTTTCCCTATCTGATCGCCGCCATGCTGGCGGGCGGCCTGGCGGCCCTGGGGCTCAATGCCGCTTTCGGCCCGGAGGCCACCGCCATCGGCGTCGTGGGCAGGCTGCCGCGTTCACTGCCCCCCCTGTCGATGCCCGATTTCTCCCTCGAAACCATCAAGCACCTGGCCACCCCCGCGCTGGCGATGACGCTGCTCGCCCTCACCGAGGCGGTCTCCATCGGCCGTTCCCTGGGGCTGCGCAGCGGCCAGCGCATCGACGGCAACCAGGAGTTCATCGGCCAGGGGCTTTCCAATATCGCCGGCAGCTTTTTCTCGGGCTATGTGGCGACCGGGTCCCTCAACCGCAGCGCCCTGAACTACCAGGCCGGGGCCAGGACGCCGCTGGCGGCGGCCTTCTCGGGACTGCTGCTGGTCGTCATCGTGGTGCTGGTCGCACCCCTGGCGGCCTACCTGCCCAATGCCGCCATGGCGGGGCTGCTGTTCCTGGTGGCCTGGGGGGTGATCGACTTCAGGGAGATCCGGCATATCCTGAAGAGCAGCCGCCGGGAGACGGCCATCATGACGGTGACCTTCCTCGGCGCCCTGTTCCTGGAGCTGGAAGTGGCCATTTTCGCCGGCGTGATACTTTCACTGGTGCTCTACCTGGAAAAGGTGGCCCATCCCAACATCGTGCGCCGCGTGCCGGACCCGGGGACGCCGAGACGCAAGTTCTCCAGCGACCCGGCCCTGCCCGAATGTCCCCAGCTCAAATTCCTGCGTATCGACGGCTCCCTGTTTTTCGGATCCGTGAATCACATCGAGGAGGCCTTTGCCAGGATCGAGGCCGAAAACCCCGGGCAGAAGCACCTGGCCATCGTCGCCCAGGGCATCAATTTTGCGGATATAGCGGGCGGCAACGCCCTGGTGAAGGAGGCGAGGAGACGCAAGATGCGCGGCGGCGGCCTCTACCTGATCCACGTAAAGGAAGGGCTGCTGGAATCCCTGGAGCGCAGCGGCTGCCTGGAGGCCATCGGCCGGGACAGGATTTTCCAGTCGAAGACGGCCGCCGTCGCCGCCATCTTCGAGACGCTGGACCGCTCAATCTGCCGCAACTGCGTGCACCGCATCTTCCGTGAGTGCGGCAATGTGGATGAGGCTTAGGCTTGCTTCCTTTCGAAAACCGCAAGATGGAGCGTGTGAATAAACCGCCTTTGCGGATAGTCCCTTAATAGCCTGAAGCCATGAGGGGTGAAATAATGCCTCACCTCCTGTAAGGGCGTTCTGAACTGATGGGAGGGTTTGCCCCCCAGTCTCTGTCTCAAGGAGCGCTTTATGGAGGTGACGGAAAAGGGACTGAAATAGGATATCAACACATATCTGCTTGCCACGCGGCACAATTCGGCAACAATGCGTTCCCTGATTTCAGGGGTGGGAAGGTGGTGAAAAAAGCGGAAGCAAAGAACCGCATCAAAGCTTTTGTCTTGAAACGGCAAATGCTCCAGGTTTGCTTTTTCAATGTCTGAATTCAGTCCATGCCTTGCGATTTCACGTCTGGCCACCTCGATGGCGCCGTCGCCCAGATCGACGCCCGTGGTTTTATAGCCGTGTTTCTCCAGGAGAATCGTGGCCCTGCCGGCGCCGCAGGGGGCATCCAGGAATGACCCGACATTGGCAAGAGGCGCCAGCACCTTCCCGATCAGCCTCATTTCGGCGGCGTGCTTGCGTTTTTTTCTTTTGGTATAGGCCTCGGCCTCGGCCACCGAGGCCTTGGTCCGCCACTCAGGAGCCTCCTGCATAATACTTACCCACCCCCCATTTTCCGGCAAAGCGGAAGGATAGCAGGTGCGATATTAAAGTAATGTTAACGCGGCGTGCCTATTGCCGGGTGGCGACCATCAGCGGGCTGCCAAAGAGGATGGAGCGGTATTCGGCCAGATTCCGGTTCATCTCGTCCAGGCGGGCGCTGGCCTCCTTCGCCTGTTCGACGGCCTGATAGCGCCGCTGCTGCACCATGGCGGCATAGAGCAGGCCGCCGGGCAGGACGATGCTGACGAGGGCGTCTCTCGGGCTGAATCTTCTCTCCTGCGCGATGCGGGCCAAGCGCGTTTTTTGCGCCCGGAGGCCGGCGCGCATCGCCTCCATGCGCCCGATGAGCTCGGCAGGGATGGTGGCGGGCAGCGACTCGATCAGGCCGGTCCCGGGGTTGACCTGGATCCAGACGGAATCGGTGGATTCGAGCGGACCGGTTCCGGTGGTGTTGGCGGCCTGGGCGGCGGCCGAAATCAGCATCAGCGCCAGGCAGGCGCCGAGGCGGCGGCAGGGACATGGCAATGGAATATCTCTGGGGTGGCGTTCTGAAATGCGAACACCGGCAGAATAGCAGTCCCTCCCTTAACGCCGGGTTAAGCAAGCGTTAATAATGCGTTAGCACTAGAAAAAGGACACCCATAAATTAAATAACCGCAAAGGAAAAAAGAAATGCGTATAAAGGCATGCCTGAGACCCGGTCAGAATGGCACCAAAAAGTGGAGCACCACCTACGGTGATCGTTTGGTGTCAGTCAGATACCGCTACGATGAGAATAAGAAACGTCGCTATACTACCGTTGAAATCATTGTAGAAGAAGGTGACTGGAACTCGGGCTAATCACACGATTTACCAACCAGGACCGCAACGGACAGGCTGGCTATCCGGGTGGAGGGCTATGAAATAGCGCTCCGGAAGCGCGTAAAGGAAGCCGGCGGCATATGGCGACCGCGGCAGCAATTATGGGAATTGCCTTGTAGCAAGATAGTGGAGCTGGGGTTAAAGGACACCTTGTTTGCAGATGTAGAAATATGTTTCTATATGTAGAGATATTTGGCAGGGATGGCCTGCCGAATATGACATGTTAGAGATAAGAAAATGACACATTTGCCACAAATATGGAACTGCATCATGGCAACAATGCCTGTTGGCAAGTGGGTATCCTTAACAGACATTTACCATCTTGTAGAATGCAATCTGACTCTTGATCAAGAGGATTATGAGTGGCAGTCACCTACATCAAGCATTCCGAAATGGAAAAGAAATGTAAGAAATGTGCTTCAGTATAGAAAACGTAAAGGGGAAATCGAATGGGATGGGCAAGCAAATTATCGCCTGAAGCATTTTTAGTCCACAAATATGTGTATAGAGGAAAAATATCTCTATTTGTTATTTTCATAACACTTATGGCGGTGGTTATGGATGAATTAGAAGCGCAAGAAGTTTGGTTCCCTTGGTTAGATCATGTACTGCCAATTCAAACGCAGTGGACAAAGACACAAGATGAAGCATTTGACATCTGGAATAACATCACTCAGTTTCAGAATTTCGGTCAATATGAAAATGAAATTAGGGAAGTAGTTATATTGATAAACAATATGGAGAAACAAAAAGCTATTGATGAAGAGAAGTACTTAGCTAAATATCCTGCTTTTTTCAGGTTGTCAGATGAATATATCCTCGTGTTAAAAAGTGTTGTAACTCAATTGCAACACGTGCTAAAGAAACTAAAGGAAAAGTCAAAAAACCTTGAGGCATACTCTTGGTCACAATACCAACAAGATCTTGATCATTATAATCAGCTACTGAGTTCCTATAGAAATATAGGACAAAAAATGAATAGTGAGTTTGGACGCATTCAATCTATGAACTAATGTATTTGTCCAACAAGGCAAATTCACTCGGACGTCAAAAAGCGCCGCTCCTTCGTCGCTCTGCTTTTTGCCGCCGGTGATTTGTGGCGTTATACGATCAAGGATGAAGAGGTGACTACGTAGTATGCCCACAATACTTAAAATCTGATCCTATCGGTTCTTTTTCTATAGCAATGAAAGAGGAGAGCCACCCCATATCCATGTGCAGAGAGAGCGGTTTCTTGCTAAGTTTTGGTTAACCCGCATTTCTCACCAGGATTTGGTTTTTGGAACAATCTGGCTTCGCATCTTGAACGATCAGCCTTGAACCATAGCTACGGCTATGCTTCGGCGGCCGATCGTCCAACCTGCTTCGCCAGCTTGCCCCAAAAATTCAAATCCTGGTGAGAAATGCGGGTTAAGCCCTGTTGCGCTGGCTGGTTCGAAACGGTTTGCTTCGCATGAGTTGCGAACGATACAGAAGCATGTTGATGAAAACAGGGAAATATTCCTGGAGGCGTGGAATGAGCACATTAGCAGTTGAAACCCATCCCCTGGCTCAGAGTGTCGAGTTTACGGAAGATGATCTTATTGTTTCGTTGGTTGACGGGCGAAAGATTATAGTTCCATTAGTTTGGTTTCCGCGTATGGCAGAAGCCACGAAAGCACAACTAGAGAACTTCGAGCTTTTGGGTGATGGGGAAGGCATTCACTGGCCAGAAATAGATGAAGATCTGAGCGTAACCGGATTGTTGCGTGGTGATCACTAGGGAGAGAAAGGGGGCGAAGCCGGTGTTGAATTCACCTGGGGACACACTACCCTGTTTTGCAAGAACACATCGCAAATTAAATATTATGTCCCTTGATTTATCTGGGCAAGGCCTCGTATTTTATACGTAAAACTCTTTATCGTTTCCCTGGCCGGCTGGATCTCAGCCCTGCCAGACCGAGCCCGATCAACAGGATCGTGCCGGGTTCAGGTACATTGCCCGTGTTGTTGCCCCCCGAATCGGTATCGGTGGTGAGTGCGGTCATCAGAATATCCGCCTGGACAGCCTGGGCCAATGACTGGCCGTTGAGTCCTTCGAACGTCAGGCCGGTAACGAATGCGTTGGGATCGTTCGGATCCAGCCCAAGCGCCGGGTCTATCCCCTGGATGATGAACTCGGTCAGGTTGACCAGGCCACCGGCATCATCAAAGAAGTTGAAGACCGTGCCAACGAGTAGATCGTAGCTCGAACTGCCAATGAGCAACTCCAGAAGATCTCCATTTACGAGGCCGCCTTGCTCGGGTATCAGGACAGAATCGAAGGCGATATCCGAAGCGCCGGTAATCGCGTATTCGTAGCCGGTGGCGACCACCGGGTCGATGAACACCGGGGCCGCTTCACCCAGGCCCGAGGGAGCAATGGTCAATGGTATCGCAATACAGTTTGGTCTGTTTGCGCAAAGAGTCGAATCAACGGGACCCATAACAGGGAGCAATGGATTTTGCGGTGTCGAACCAGGCTCAGGGTCATGAGTATGAAGCTCGCTTATTCCAGTTATTCGAGCCTCTTTGAATGCATAGCGGTAACCGATTTGGGCAATGCCGTACGGGAAGGGAATTGAACGGTCATACCCGAACAGATCGCTAAATTCCTCGTTGACGTTATTTGGATTGATTAGACGTTCACTATCCACAATCGCGTAGCTATTCACATGATCAAAAGACCAATAAATCGGGCGGAGAGAGTAGCCACCGTTCGTATCGGTATTTACTGCGACCTGGGTGAATCCTGCAGTGGGAGTACCATGTTCGGGATGTAAGGGGATATTCCCATATTTGGATGAATAGACACTGGTAATGGTTCCGCCAACGAAACCGGTACTCGAGTTGTAGACTGATCCATTGAGGCCATGTTCGAATTCATATGAAAAGCCGACGCTCAGGGTTCCACCGGTATCGGGTGGGACGTAAGGATTGCGGCGATAGCTGGCTGAATCAAATTCATAGTCGAAAAAACCATCGAATACGACTGTCGCGCTGGCATTGGATGCCATTAAGGCATTCAGCAGAAGTGCGCCAAGAAATAATTTTATAGCATGCGGCATGTTGATAACTCCTGATCGATGCTGACGACAGTCTAAATCAGGGGATACAATACCTGTTTTGCAAGAACACATCGCAAATTAAATATTATGTCCCCTGATTTGTGGATTTGCTGCCTGATTTTCTGGATTTTCTGAACTTCGGTTATGCTTTCTTTTTGCGTCTGAGTCTTGAACCGGCAAGTCCAACTAAACCAGTTCCAAGTAATACCATTGAGGTTGGTTCTGGTACAGAGGCTCCATTGATACGAACCCCGATATCAAGATCAGATGAATACCAAGTTCCATTATAAGCAAAAGCCTCATTCGTTAGCGGATTCGTTGAAGGGTGAGACATATAGCCAGAATAGGGGTTATTGTAATTAACGGTACGAAGCTCGAATGACACCCAATAATCACCTTGAGCCAATTCCAGCCCGGGGCCCCACGGGCCTGATGGAATATGGTAACCCTCCCAGTTAGACTGCAAGTTTGTGCCGGATATAGTTGCACCATTGGAATAAATAAGATTATTGATGTCTGGCACATCTCCACCGTCACCGTAAATTGAGATGGTAAACATGTTCCCGGTTTGATCTCCATTGTAAATCCAACCTTGAAGATCAGTAATAAAATAATCTTGATCAAGGCTGAACTCTGCAGCCAACCATTGTGCCCCATTACCACTCGTAAGAGACCAGCCGCCAACATCCCCTACGGGGCCGGGGCCAGTGTCCACTATCAAAGAAGCCTGGGCCATTGACGCTGCGCCAAACATCAATAAACCTAATGTCAATCCCGCCAGACGTTTCTTCTTCATTTCCCTCTCCTTTTCTTTTGTTTAGATAAAATGCAGTTTTGGCGCTTATGAAGCTACGGATTCAGGTATTGGTCTGCTGACAGTCATCACCTGCAAAGGCAGTGAGTGTCAAGCTAGCACGGAGGGTCTTACAGATAACTTACATGAGCAGGAATTAGAAGCATCAACGCAGGCTTTGATAGAGTGCTTCTGTCTCGGCGGAGGGTGAAATGCCGTGATGGGTGAAAAGTGTGTTGCGGCAGCGCTCATAGGCGGCCATTGCCTCGCCGATGAGCCCCAGACTCCGGTAGCAGACCATCAGACGCTGATAGATCGCTTCCTGCCGGTCGTCCATCTCCAGTATCCGCTGATAGAGTGTCAATGCCCGGTTCCAGTCTGCCTGCTTTTCCCAATAGCGCCCCAGCAGGCCGAGCCGGTTCAGCAACCGGTTGTGCAGCCGTTCGCGGAAGCTGGTGATGCAGGCGGTCTCACGGTCGCCGCTCAGGAAGTGGCCCTTGTGCAGTGAGATAAGCTGTTGCTGCAGTTTCACGGCCTGCTCACGGCTCTTTGACGCCTGGCCGGGAAGCGCCTCGATCTGGCCCAGCAGGCGCTCCATGGCCCAGGTGTCGACCCAGCAGAGCCGCGCGTTGAGTGATAGTTTTCGATCCTGCAACTGGATCGCCTGCTCGTACCCGGCCAGCTTGCGGAAACGGTGCAGGGTGGTATCCAGGGCGCGTTGCGCCTTGTCGCCTTCGGTATCGGGCCAGAGGGAATCGATCAGTTGGTTCCTGCTGACTCCCCGGCCACCCAAAGCGATCAGCGCCTTGAGCAGTTCCAGCGGTTTCTGTTGCGCCTTGCCGCTGAATTGCAACGGTTGGCCGTCGACGATCAGCGAGAAGCGGCCCAGGGTGTAGATCTTCACCGGCCAGGGCCATTTCTCGCTCGCCTGCGGCGGAGCATCGGTGAGCAGGCCGCGTTTGCGGATAAGCCTCCGGACGAACTCCACTTCGATGTCGTTATCAAGCGCCTTGAGCAGCAGTGGTTTCATTATGCTGCCGCGCCAGCCCGGGATGTTCAGGAAACCTGTTTTCCGTTGCAGCGCCAGCCCCCGGTGCAGATGGGATAATGCGGCTTCATCCTGGCGATGCTGATGTTTGAACCACGCCGAGATCAGTTCATACAGCAGTTCCAGGGTCCGGCTCTGTATGGACCGGGCGATCTCTCCGGCCTTGTTCAGCAGCGCCGCCGCCTGCTCCCAATCCGCCAGTTCGAAATGGATTTGGGCCAGGGTGATGCAGGCCAGTCCCTCCGGAAAAGGGGTGGCGACCTCCCGGTTGATGTCCATTGCGATCTGCCCATGCTGCCGGGCCATCTCCAGGTCACCGGCGATGAGATGGTAGTTGCTGCTCAAATAGTGGTAGTGACTGATGGCGAGACGCCGGCTGCCCTGCAGAATCGGTTTCATCTGGTCGAGAAAGCGGCCGGCGGTTGGCAGGTCATCCCGTGACAGGCTGGCATAGACGCCTTGCGCCATCAGCCTGTCATCCATGATATGAATGCCCGTCTCCGCCGCCAGGGCCAGCCCGTCGGTGACAAGATCCAGGCAGTGGTCAAATTCGGCCGTGTGCCAATGGTGAATGGCATGATTTATCACGGACTGGAGCCGGGGCAGTGTGGCCAGTCCGTCATGCTCAACAAGTTGAGTCAGGATATCCGTAACCCGTGTGGCGGCGGCCAGATCACCTTTCCAGTATTGCCAATGCGCCAGCGCATTGCCGATATTGATGCGCAGCGGGGTGTCGATGTCATCCTCACGGATGAGCCGCTCCGCATGGGTTTCCCAACGCGCCATATCCGGGTGCTGCGGCATGTGAAAAAGCAGGGCGCTGAGCATGGCCAGCACGACCATCGCTTCCGGGCTGCCGGATGGACGGGCGGAGGTATCGCGGACTATCCTGTCGAGCACCGCAATCCATGGGTCCAATGGCCTGAAATCGTCCCATTCGGTCATGATGGCCAGAACGGCTCCGCAGGCGGAAAGCTGCATGCCGTTGTGCTCCTGTTGCGCCCTGAAACCCGCATGGGCCAGATCGAAGTGGTTGCCGCTCTCCCGCTGGTTGAAGGGGAGGCGGCAGCAGCCAAACCAGTAGAGCAGCCAGGGGGAAGCGTGCAGTTGCTCCTGTGGCAGCCGCTTCAGCCACTGTTCCAAGACCTGGAAGCGTTGTTGCTCCAACAGGACGGGCGCCTGTTGGCTGATAAGTTTGCACAGTAAGGGCCAGTCAGCGGCTGTTCGGGCCAGGCTGACCGCCTCTTCGATCTGACCGTCTTCCCCCAGGATGCGGGCCGCTTTGGCCGCGATGCGCCGGCAGTCCCCGCCACCAAGATCGCGCATCCCTCTGCTGAGCAGAAACTCCCGGAAGAGCGGATGGTACTGGTAGACCGGATTGGTCTGGTTCTTGCGGCTGGTGAAATGGTGGCGTCTGCACAGATCCTCGAGGATTGCGCCGGCCCCGTCCAACCCGGTCAACGCCTGGGCAATCGCCGGCGTCAGGCTGGTGAGGCAGGCCGTCTGCAACAGGAACCGCCGCCTGCCGGCATCCAGTTTGTCGAAGATCTCGCTGGCGAAGTAGTTGAAGAAATGCTCCCCGCCAACCTCCGGCGCCGATTCAGGGGCCAGCGTCCCCGGCCGGTCCTGTTCAAGCATCAGCACCAGGCCTGCAATCCAGCCGTCGGCCAGCTCATTCATGCGGAGAATCGATTCTGCATGGGCCTCCCCATGCAACCAGAGCCGGGCGAGGCCGAGTGACTCCTCATCAGTCAGCCGCAACGAATTCTGATCCAACAGCGCCATGGTGCGGTTGAGTTGCATGCGGCTCAACGATGGGGGTGGCGGGTTGCGGCTGATCAGAATCGCGCTCATCTGTTGCGGGACTTCGTTCAGCGCCGCCTCGATAATCTTGTTGAGTGCGGAATCCGGCGTAATTTCCTGGAGGTTGTCGAACACCAGCAGCAACGGCTTCGGCAACTCGTCGAACAACTCACGGAAGTAGAGCCGGGCAAACAGCGCCAGGTTGGGTAACGATTCCGGCGTCAGTTTGGGCAGCGGTTTATGCGGTGCCGGAAGCAGGCTCCCGGCGGCCAGGCTGAAGTAGTGAAAGAAGGTGGCGGGATCATCGTCGCCGGCATCCACCTGGTACCAGAGCGGGTTCAGCCCGTGCTGCTTGATGTAGCTGGTTACGAGTGATGTCTTGCCGGCGCCGGGCAGCCCTTGAATCCAGATCGCCTGTCGGTCACGATACCTGTCCAGCAGGTCGAACAGCCGCTTTCTCTTGAATAAGCCGGGTAGAATGGGCGGTGAAGTCTTTGCGTAACTCATAACCGGAAGGATAAGCGCCGGATCGTGAAAATCAGAAGAACAATCATTATGTTGTTGCTGGTGGCGATGTCAGGCGCCGGCTATGCCTCCGGGTTTGAGTTCAGGCTGGCCCATGTGGCCCCGATAGGTTCAACACACGACATAGCGGCGCGCGAATTCGCCGGGCGGGTACAGCATAACAGCGGCGGCCGCATTGCGGTAAAAATCTTCGCCAACTCCAGCCTTGGCACCCTACCCGAGCTCTGGGGGCAACTGAAAAACGGCGCCATCGATCTGTTCGTGCAAGATGTGGGGGCCGCCTTCATGGTCGAACCGCCACCGAAGCGTCTGACCATTCTTCATGCCCCCTATCTGTTTGAGTCACAGGAGCATTTTCGCCGATTCTGCCGTTCGGGGTTGTTCCGGGAGATGATGGCAAGAGCCGAAAAGGCGGGCAACCTCAGATATCTCGGCTACCTTGGCGATCGTGCGCCCCGTGGTTTCAGCACCACCAAACGCAGAGTCTCTTCACCCGGTGAGATGACGGGCCTGAAACTGAGAGTGCCGCCAGTCACCCCCTTCGTCGAGGCCTACCGGGCCTGGGGGGCCTCTCCGACCCCTGTCTTCGCCAAAGATATCTACACCTCGGTAAAGACCGGCATGGTGGAGGGAATCGATCAGGATCTGGTCAGTTTCAATCAGGCGGGATATTACGAGTTTCAGAAATACTATACTGCCATCGACTATATGCGCTCCGGTTTGGGGCTCTGGATCAATGCGGACAGCTGGCGGCTGTTGCCGCAAGCGCTGCAAGCGGTATTGATAACGTCCGCGCAGCAGACGGCTGTCCATATCAACAGTATCACCAAGCGACAAATCAATGAGGCGGAGGCGGCAATCCGGCAGCAGGGGGTTGAGCTGATCCGGCCTGAGCCGGGCAAGTGGCGCAAGTTGGCGCTTCCAGTGATTCTGCGGCAGGAGGAGCGGCTTGGGGAGAAGGGGCTGTATAGAAAGATAGAGGCGATAGGGTTGCAGTAGGATTTAACTGCTCTTTTTAGAATTATTGCCTGAACCCAAGCAGTGAACAACCTGCTCGACAAGCTGCTCTTCCACCTGATTGGCGGCGCTCTTGCCCTTCTGGTCTGTATCACACTGTTGCAGATTATCGCCCGTTATCTGTTCGGAGCTGCCTTCTCATGGGCGGCGGAGTTGAGTATCACTCTGATGGTCTGGAGCACTTGGATCGGCGCCTGCCTGGCGCTGAAACAAGGGCTTCATCTGCAACTCTCGCTGCTGGAACAGCGGCTCGGCCGCAGGGCAGGGCTGATTGTCCGCCTGCTGCTGCGGCTGTTGGCCATGATCTTTCTGGCGGCGGTGGTGCTTTCGTGGGATGCCGTTTTCTCCGCCATGCAGCATATGACCATGGCCAGCATGCCGGGCCTGCCGATTAACCTGCTCTATATGGCGGTTCCGGCCGGCGCATTGTTGCTGCTCATTTATGTGATTGGGGCCTTCCTGCGGGATTGGCGGACGCTTCGGCGGGAGTGAGTGGTGCCGGCGCTCTGGGATCTGTTGCTGCTGCTGTTTCCGCTGTTCATTCTGATCGGGCTCGGCATGCCGGTCTTTCTTGCAATGGGCATGGCTTGCCTGCTGTTTATCTGGCTCAAGGGCCTGCCGTTGTTGATTCTGGGGCAGTCGCTGGTCCGGGGGATCAACAGCTATGACTTTCTCGCGCTGCCCTTCTACCTGCTGGCGGGGGAATTGATGAGCGCCGGCGGCACCACGGCCCGCCTGGTCGCTTTTGCCCAATCATTGGTCGGACATGTCCGGGGGGGACTGTCGCATGTGAATATCCTCTCTTCAATGGCTTTTTCCGGCGTCTCGGGCTCGGCTGTCGCCGATACCTCTGCCATCGGCCCTGTGTTGATCCCCTGGATGAAGCGGCAAGGCTACCCGCCCGCCTATGCGGCGGCCGTGACGGCGGCGTCCTCTGCCATCGGACCGCTTATTCCGCCGAGTATCCCATTGGTGATTTATGGCCTGATTACGCACACTTCGGTAGGGGCGTTGTTTCTGGCCGGGATCGCACCCGGCTTGATGATGGGGTTCTTTCTGCTGATCGCTTCCTGGCTGCTCGGCCGGCGCAGAGGCTATCCCGCGGCGGAAAAGGCGACTCTGCGGGATCTCCTGTCGGCCACGCGCAATGGCGCCGGCGCGCTGCTGATGCCGCTGGTCGTTATCGGCGGCATCACCAGTGGCCTTGTTACAGCAACCGAGGCAGGGGTGTTGGCGGTGTTCTACGCCCTGTTTCTGGGCCTGTTCGTGCATGGTGAAATGCACCTCGGCGATCTGCCGGAGATCCTCGGCCGCTCAATGCTGAATGCCTCGGTGCTGCTGATCATCATCTCCTGCAGCGGCCTTTTCGGCTGGCTTGTCGCCACTATCGGTGTCGGGGAGCTGCTGCCCGGCCTCATCCTTTCCATCACGGACGACAAGTGGGCCGTGCTTGGCATGCTGCTGATCTTCTTTCTGCTCTGGGGATTGGTGCTGGACCCGGTGACCGCGATGTTGATTCTGGTGCCGGTGTTGATGCCGCTGGTAACGCAGGTCGGTATCAATCCGGTTCATTTCGGTGTTGTGGTCGTGTTGTGCCTGATGATCGGACTGGTCACGCCACCGGTTGGCCTGCTGCTGTTCCTGTCGGCACGGATTGCGGATACCCGCTTCGAGTCGATCGTCAAAGAAATGCGCCCCTTTCTGGCCGCGCTGCTGCTGGTGCTGCTGGCAGCCACCTTTTTGCCGGAAAGCGTACTGTGGCTGCCCGGGGTGCTGATGGGGCGCTTCTGAAAGCGGGGCGGATTCACGATTCAGGATGTGTTGGTGATGCGTTAGTACTTCATCAATTTTATAAATTAGGATTGGTAAAAGATAAATATTAACCGCAGAGGACGCAGAGATTCGCAGAGGTTTTTATTTATTATCAATAAGCTGGCTAGCATTTCATTTCTCTGCGCAGCTTTGCGTCCTCTGCGGTTAAATGTTTTTGTATCCTAAATTATCAGGTTAACAGGCCCTAATGAAACCGCCACTGTGCCCGCACGCCTCCATCGGCGGGGGATTCCAGCCGCAGCGACCAGCCGAAGCGTTCGCACAGCCGGGAGGCGATGGCCAGTCCCAGGCCCCTGCCGGATGTCTTTGCGTCGGCGCCCCGCCTGCCTCTTTCGAATACCCGGTGCAGGTCCGCCGGGGCTATGCCGGGTCCGTTGTCCTTCACCAGCAGGCGCTCTTGCTCCAGGATGATGCTGACGCGGCCTTCACTGGTATAGGCCAGGGCGTTGCGCAACAGGTTGTCCACCACCATGACAGCAGCGGCCGGGGGCGTCGTCAGTACGGGCCTGGCCCGGATGTCGAGATCGAGCGCCACCGGCCGTCCGGCCAGACTCTCCCGCTGATTGGCCACCAGCCTTTCCAGCTCTGACGCCAGGTCGGTCCGGTCCCCCAGGGAGGGTTTTTCAGTTTTTTCCCGCGCCAGCCACAACAGGACCTCCAGGGTCCCGGTCATGTCTTCCGCGGCCTGCATGATGCGCTCGGCCCTGGGCCGAAGGACGGCGGGCAGGGCCTTGTTGGCGAGCATGCCCTCGGCGGTGGCCCGGATCACCGCCAGGGGGCTGCGCAGTTCATGGCTGGCGTCCGCCGTGAATTCCCGCTCCCGGCAGACGAAGGCCGCCAGGCGATCCTGGTAGGTGTCGAAGGCGGCGGCCAGGTCGCCCACTTCATCATTGGCGAAGTCCCTGGCCAGCGGTTCGGTCTCTTCCTTCGGTTCTATCGCCTGCACCCGCCGGGCCAGGTCCTTGATGGGCCGGATCACCCGCCCCGAGAGCCAGAAGCCGAACCAGGTGGCGGCAAGGGTGGTCGCCAGGAATATGCCTATCAGAAGGACGACGATCAGCTGTTCATGCCGTTCAAGCTGGGTGTCGTCGAATAGTACGTAGAAGCGTTCGCCGCCGCGTTCCGCTATGCCCACGTCATACTGCCGGCCCTTATGCACTATTTCATGCAGGCCGCTTTCCATGCCGGCAAGGAGTTCGAACCCCGGGGGCGCCTTGCCGGCGGGTGTGCGATAGGCGGTCCAGTGAGCGGTGTGCATTTCCGCCGGCCTGTCGGCCTTTTCCATGAAATGGTGCAGGTCGCCCATTATGTAGGCGTCCATGAGTTGACGCTCCAGGCTTTCCAGGGCGAAAAACAGCAGGCCGGCGAGCAACTGGCCGATGATGATGCCCAGCAGCGGGTAGGAGAGGATCAGGCGGGTGCGCAGGCTATGACGATAAGACATTGGCGGGTGCCAGGCGGTAGCCGATTCCGCGCACGGTATGCAGCAATGGGGTGTCGAAGGGCTTGTCGATGATGGTGCGCAGGTTGTGGATGTGCACCCGCAGGGCCTCGCCGTCGGGTGGTTCGTCTCCCCACAGGGCCCTTTCGATGCGCTCGCGCCGGACCACGCCGGGGGCGGCGCGCATCAGCACTTCGAGGATCTTCAGGCCGGTGGGTGAAACACTGAGGCGCCGGCCGGCGCGCCGGACCTCCAGCGAATTCATGTTCAGTTCCAGGTCTTCCACCCGCAGCATGCTGCCGGGCAGGTTTTGCGAGCCCCGCCGTTCCAGGGCGGTCAGGCGGGCGAGCAGTTCGCGCAGGGAAAAGGGTTTGACCAGGTAGTCGTCCGCCCCCTGGTCGAAGCCGGTCAGCCGGTCTTCCAGGGTGTCGCGGGCCGTGAGCATGAGAACCGGCGTCCAGCGGCCTGCGTCGGAGCGCAGCCGGCGGCAGAGCTCCAGCCCGTCGAGTCCCGGCAGCATCAAATCCAGCACAATGGCGTCGTAATCGTTGGACACCGCAAGGTGCAGCCCGGTAACGCCGTCCGCCGCCGCATCGATTGTATGACCCTGGCTTTCCAGAAAATCAGCCACTTCAATGGCCAGGTCGTTGTTATCCTCGATCAATAGCAGGTGCATGGATTACAGGATACGTGATGCGCTATCCATAGTCACTCCGCCGATATGCGGCGGCTCTCTTCAGGCCGGCGGGATATCCGCCGTTACTCCGCTTTTTGAATATGGCCTGGTGCCAGGCCAGGCTGTTGAACCAGCAGATGGCCAGTGTCCAGAGGTCATGGGAGAGGAAGTGCGCCCCCCTCAACTGTTGGGTGAAGCCAAACAGCAGTCCGCAGGCAAGGCCGATGCCGAGCCCATGGAACCGCCGTTCGGGATTGGTCTGGAGAAAAAAGAAATAGAGCGCCACCAGGGCATAGCCGCCGCTTGCATGGCCCGCCGGGAAGCATTGGCCGTCGCCTCCCTCTCCGCTGTGCGGCTCGAACAGCCCGAGGTAGGGTTGTCCGCCTCCATAACGCAGCAGGTCCCAGGGGCAATCCACGTGGGTCAGGCCCTTTCCGATGTTGACCAGCAGCGCGGAGGCCGGCATGGACAGCGCCAGGCACCACAGCGCCCGCCGGTACGGCCCCAGTTTTGCAATCCGGTGGCTGGCTGCGGCCAGGACGAGAATAAGCAGCGCCAGGATCTTCATCAGCCGGGCTGCGCCCTGATGCAGGATGCCGGAAAACAGAAAATCGTGCCGCAGGGCCCATCGCCCCCCTTCCAAGCGGTAGAGCCAGTCGGCAAACATGAGGTCGATGCCGCTGTACTCAAACAGTCCGGCCAGAAGAAGGAAGGCGGTCAAGGGGGCATAGAGATGATTTCGCCAGAACGAGTGGTTGTCCGTGAGCAAGCCGCTAGCCCGCATTTCTCACCAGGATTTGGATTTTTGGGGCAAGCTGGCGAAGCAGGTTGGACGATCGGCCGCAGAAGCATAGCCGTAGCTATGATTCAAGGCTGATCGTTCAAGATGCGAAGCCAGATTGTTCCAAAAACCAAATA
>DRKS01000010.1 GCA_011051655.1 Sedimenticola sp. | reverse complement strand
TATCTCTAGGAGCCTGTCGGGTTTAGCCCGGTCAGCAAAGAGGCGCACTCCACTGACTTGAGCGCTAACCCTGATTTTTTGTTTAATAAAACACATCCCACACGGCAATGGGCACACTTTGTCGGGGTAAAACCTTCCTGAGCCATGCTCTCAGCCTCCCAGGGCATACATTCTTTTCAGGTTCCACGCCATACACACCAGATTCCATTCGCCCTGTGCCGCATTTAGCCCACGAAGGTGAAATCGCCGAAATCCCATCACTTCTTTAATAATGCCAAACACCGTTTCCACGGTGGATTTGCGTTTGGCATAGATTGCCTTCCCTTCTGCTGTGCGTAATCGATGCGCCATCACTGTCACGGCATCGGCGTCTTCCGGGCAAGGCGGTGGGGGTTTGAATCGCTCATCCCACGACTGGTTGTGCCGCTCCCGGTGATCCGAGATATACGGTACGACCTCTTCAGCTTCACACTGTTTTATATTGTCTGCACTGAAGTAACCCGCATCTGCCAATAAAGCTTCCGCCTTGCCTAAATGTTCCTCGGTTTCCTTCAGGCCCTTCAGGGTCGGCTCCACTTCCTGTTTGTCATTCGACTGCTGGGTGAGGTGATTTTCCACGATCAGGTGCGACTCAATATCAACCGCCGCCTGGGCATTGTAGCCCTGCACAAAACCTTCCGAGGACGGCATGATACGGGACTCTGCATCAGTAAAATTAACCTGGTCTTTGTCCCGCGGCCCGGCTTGTGGTGGCTTCGGCTCACGTCCACGGGCTTTCTTGCCGGTTTTTGCATCTTTATCTTTGCGTTGTTTGAGCTTCGCTTCATACTCGGCCTGTTCCGCATCGAAGCATTCTTTCGCACGCCGTTCGATCTCCTCTTTGGCTTTCTTGATCGCCGCCAGCCGATCTTCCCGGCGGGTCAGCTCATCCGGAATATCCATCTCGGGTTCATCTTCGGCATCGGCACGTTCTGCTTTCTTAAGCAGTTCCTGGACCTCCCGGCGTAGTTGCTCTTCCAGCTTGTTTGCATAGCCCCAGCTCATCGCCTTGTGCTTGCTGGCGTTGGCCTTGATTTTGGTGCCGTCCAGGCTGACCTTGCCCAACTTGAACACACCCATCACCTTGGCCACCACCAGCATCTGCACAAACAGGCCTTCCAGCTCCGGCAGAAAACGCTTACGGAAGGCGGCAATCGTGTCATGGTCTGGATGCGTGTCTCCGGTGATAAAACGGAACGCTACCGAGTCGTAGGTCGCTTGCTCCAGCTTGCGACTGGAAAACACCCCCGTCGCGTAGCCGTAGAACAACAGCGCCAATAACACAGCCGGGTGATAGGGCGGTTTCCCACCGCCACCATAATGCTTCACCAGTTCCCCCAGGTCGAGTTGATCCACAATGTCCACCACAAAGCGCGCCAGGTGCTTCTCCGGCAACCAATCCTGCAATGATGGCGGCAACAGATAGGCGGTATCTCGATTGATCGGCTGGAATTTGTCTGACATGGTGGCTTCAATCCCTTCTTGGTACGATGTCACTATTCTATAGGAATGTAGGAGCTAAATCCGACAGACTCCTAGGTCCTTCAGGTCCACGGACAGGCATCCCTCCACGGCCTCGTAGATATTTCCCAGAAGCTCCTCAAATGTCTCACCCTGTGTGGCACAGCCTGGGATGGAAGGGACTTCGGCCCAGCAGCCCCCTTCTTCCGCTTCATGAACAATTACTTTCAGCTTCATAAAATCACCTCACATTCTCGATGGGCACCTTGGTGCTTCACAGCAGCACCAGCAGCCAGACCACACAGGCCAGCAGGATGCTGAGCAGCACCGCCGCCGAGCCCATGTCCTTGGCGCGGCCGGACAGTTCGTGGTGTTCGGTTCCGACCCGGTCCACCACGGCTTCGACGGCGGAGTTGAGCAGCTCCACAATGGGTACGATCAGCAGGCTGCCCACCAACAGGGCCCGCTCCAGCCCCGTCTCGCCCCACCACAGGCCCAGAGGCGCCAGGACGATCAGGCAATAGACCTCCTGGCGGAAGGCCTGCTCATTGGCGAAGGCCGCCCTGAAGCCGGCCATTGAATAATGAAACGCCTTGATCAGGCGGGTCAGCCCGTCTGCGCCCCGATCAGCCACTGCTTGGTTTCCAGGCCAGGTCCAGCTCCCGGGCGGCGCGCACGTCGTCCAGCCGCCTGACCGGCAGGTTGTGGGGGGCGGTCTTCACCCGCTCAGGGTCCTGCTCCGCCTCCCGCCGGATGTCGCACAGGGCCTGGATGAAGCCATCCAGCTCTTCGCGGCACTCGGTTTCGGTGGGCTCGATGAGCAGGCATTCCGGCACCAGCAGGGGGAAATAGGTGGTGGGGGCGTGGAAGCCGTAATCCAGCAGGCGCTTGGCGAAGTCCATGGTGCTCACCCCGAGTTCTTTGGCCTGGCGCTTGAGGGTGATGATGAACTCGTGGGTGGCGCGGCGCTGGGGGTAGGCCGCATCGAAACCGGCCGCCATGAGCCGCTTCAGCATGTAATTGGCGTTGAGGGTGGAATACTCGGCCACGCGCTCCATGCCTTCGCGGCCCAGCATGCGGGCATAGACATAGGCGCGCAGCAGGATGCCCGCATTGCCGGCGAAGGCGGACAGGCGGCCAATGCTCCCGGGGCGGTCCCGCTCCGTCAGCCAGTGGTAGCGCTCCCCCGCGCGGGCCACCAGCGGGACGGGCAGATAGGGTTCGAGACGCTCGCTCACGCCCACCGGCCCCGCCCCCGGACCGCCTCCGCCATGGGGGGTGGAGAAGGTCTTGTGCAGGTTGACGTGAATGACGTCGAAACCCATGTCCCCCGGACGCACCTTGCCGAGGATGGCGTTGAGGTTGGCGCCATCGTAATAGAGCAGGCCGCCGGCCTGGTGTACCAGGGCGGCGATCTCCCGGATACGCCGGTCGAACACCCCCAGGGTGGAGGGGTTGGTCAACATGATGCCGGCGGTATGGGGGCCCAGCACCTTGCGCAGGGCCTCCACGTCCACGTCACCGTCGGGGCCGGTGGGAACCTCCCGCACCCTGTAGCCGCACATCACGGCCGAGGCCGGGTTGGTGCCATGGGCCGCGTCCGGGACCAGGATCTCGGTGCGCTCCATGTCACCGCGGGCTTCATGGTAGGCGCGAATCATCGCCACCCCGGCGAACTCCCCCTGGGCCCCGGCGGCGGGCGTGAGGGACACCGCCCGCATGCCGGTGACCTCTTTCAGCATCTCCTGCAGTTCATACAGGCAGGCCATAAATCCCTGGCTGTGGTCATCCGGGGTCTCCGGGTGACGGGCCAGGAATCCCGGCAGCATGGCCAGGGTGTTGCAGCCCCGCGGGTTGTATTTCATGGTGCAGGAGCCCAATGGATAGAATTGGGTGTCGATGGAAAAATTCTTCTGGGAGAGCCGGGTATAGTGGCGCACCACCTGCATCTCCGAGACCTCGGGCAGGGCGGCGCGCTGTTTGCGGCGGAACGCCCCGGGAATGCCGGAGAGATCGTTTTCCCGCAGTGGCGCCTGGGCGCCTGCCCGCCGCCCGGCGCGGGATCGTTCATAAATAAGCATTTAAATTAAAACCAAGCCTAATCCAAACTCTCTTGCCCAAGAACTCCCGCCAGCTTTTGGCGGTAATCATCCATCTCCCGCTCCGTGCGTTTCTCGGTGGCGCAGACCAGCACCGCATCACCCAGTTCGGGATAGTCGCGGCTCAAATCGAGACCGCCCAGCACCCCCTGCCCGGCCAGGCCTTTCAGCACGGTCTTCGCCTTCGCCGGCATGCGCAATGCCTGCTCATGGAACACCGGCCGGTCGAACAGGGTTTCGACACCGGGGAGCTGCGCCAGCTTGCCCACCAGTGTCTGGGTGTTGGCATGGCAGGCCGCGGCAACCCGCTCCAGGCCTTCGGCCCCCAGCAAGGCCATGTGAATGGTCGCCGCGGTGGCCATCAGGCCTTGGTTGGTGCAGATATTGGATGTCGCCTTGGACCGGCGGATGTGCTGCTCACGGGCCTGCAGGGTGAGGGTGTAGCCTCTCTTGCCCTCCAGGTCCCGGGTGGCGCCGACGATGCGTCCCGGCATCTGGCGCGCCAGGGCCTGCTTGCAGCACATGAAGCCGAAATAGGGGCCGCCCGATGACAAGGGCGCGCCCAGGGGCTGGCCTTCGCCACAACAGATATCCGCCCCCCGGGTCCCCCACTCACCCGGCGGATTGAGCACCGCCAGCGCCACCGGGTTGACCAGGGCGATCACCAGGGCCTTGTTGGCATGGGCCCAGTCGGTGAGGGCATCCACCTCTTCCAGTACGCCGAAGAAGTTTGGCTGGGGAACGACCAGGGCGGCGATATCCTGGCCGTCGAAGCGGGCCAGGGAGCCGGGGGGGGTATGCCCCCCCTGGTTGCAGAAGGGCAGCTCCACCAGCTCGATGCCCTGGTTGTGGACGATGGTCCGGGCCACCCGGCGGTAGACGGGATGCACGGTGGCGGGAACCAGCACCCGGCGCGACCTGGATTTGCGGTTGGCCCGCACCGCCATCAGCACCGCCTCGGCCAGGGCCGTGGCCCCGTCGTAGAGGGAGGCGTTGGAGACATCCATTGCGGTGAGCGCCACCATCATGGACTGATATTCATACAGCACCTGCAGGGTGCCCTGGCTGGCCTCCGCCTGATAGGGGGTGTAGGCCGAGTAGTATTCGCCCCGGGTGGCGATCTCCCACACCGCCGCCGGGATGTGATGGTCGTAGGCGCCGGCGCCGGCGAAGCAGACCAGCCGGCCGTCCCGGCGGGCCCGCTCGGCCATGAGCCCGGCCGCCTCCATTTCGGACAGGGCCTCCGGCAGCCCCTCCAGCCGGCCGCAGCGCAGGGCGGCGGGGATTTCATCGAACAGCTCTTCGATGTCGCCGGCGCCGATGGCGGCCAGCATGTGGCGGACCTCGTCCTCGGTGTGGGGAATAAAGGGCATGGGCGGGCTCGGTGGGGATTATTCGGCTTCCGCCACTTCCCGATACCCATCCGCGTCCAGCAGGTTGTCCAGATCGGTTTCATCCGCCACGCGGATCTTGAACATCCAGCCATCGCCATAGGGATCATCGTTGATGAGCTCGGGCGAGTCCGCCAGCGCCTCGTTGACCTCGACCACTTCGCCATCGACCGGGCTGTAGATATCGGACGCGGCCTTCACCGACTCGACCACGGCGCATTCGGCTTCCGCCTCCACCGGCGTGCCCACTTCCGGCAGCTCCACGAACACCAAATCGCCAAGCTGCTCCTGGGCGTGATCCGTGATGCCGACGGTGACCACCCCGTCCTCCACCCCGCTCACCCATTCGTGAGTGCCGCAATATCTCAGATCAGTTGGAATTTCACTCATGATTTCACCCCCTCTAAGTCAATACAGGCCTTGCCCCTGCGCACGAACGGCGGCCGCACCACCCTTGCCGGCACCCGCCTGCCGCGGATTTCCACGCTGCAGGTCTCGCCGATATCGGGCCGGACCCTGGCCAGGGCGATGGACCGCTGCAGGGTCGGCGCAAAGCCGCCGGACGTCACCTCGCCGATCCCGGCCGCCCCGGAAAACACCTTCTGATGATTGCGCAGCACCCCCCGCCCCTCCAGCAGCAGCCCCACAAGGCGCCTGTTGGCCGGGTCATCGCGCCTGGGCTCAAGGGCCTTGCGGCCGATGAAATCCCGCTCTTTCGGCTCCCAGGCAATGGTCCAGCCAAGGCCGGATTCCAAGGGGGAGGTCTGCTCGTCCATATCCGATCCATAGAGGTTCATGCCCGCCTCCAGGCGCAGGGTGTCCCGCGCGCCCAGGCCGCAGGGAGAGACGCCCGCGCCGGCCAGGGCCCGCCACAAGGCGGGGGCCGCCCCCTGGGGCAGCATGATCTCAAAACCGTCCTCCCCCGTATAGCCGGTACGGGCCACCAGCCAGTCAGCGGCGACGGCCGCGTGAAACACCGGCATCCCGGCAACCACTCCGGCGAAGCCGGGAGGCAGCAAGGGCGTCGCCTTCTCCCGCGCCCGTGGTCCCTGCACGGCAACCATGGCCAGATCGCGCCGCGGCCGGACGGCGACGCAGAAGGGTCTCGCCTGGCGTTCGATCCAGGCGAGATCCTTGTCCGCGCAGCCGGCATTGACCACCATGCGAAACCAGTCGTCCCCCAGGCGATAGACAATCAGATCGTCCATCACCCCGCCCTGCTCATTCAGCATGCAGCTGTAGAGGGCCCTGCCGGAACCCTGCAACCGGTCCACATCATTGGCCAGCAGATGCCGCAGGAAGGACCGCGCGTTCCCGCCTTCCAGATCCAGCACCAGCATATGGGAGACATCGAACATGCCGGCGTCCCGGCGCACCGCATGATGCTCCTCTATCTGGGAGCCGTAGTGCAGCGGCATGCTCCAACCGGCAAAGGGCACCATGCGCGCCCCCATCTCCTTATGTACTTCATACAGCGCCGTCTTGGATTCCATCTAGCCCCCCATTACCGCTTCGATCTCCGCCACCGTTTTGGGCGCATCCTTGGTAAGCACATCGTGACCGTCCTTGGTCACCAGCAGATCGTCCTCGATGCGAATGCCCATGTTGCGCCATTTGGCGGGAACCCCACGGGTGCCTTTCGGGATATAGAGCCCGGGCTCCACGGTCATCACCATGCCGGGTTCCAGCAGGCGCCATTCCCCGTCGATTTTGTAATCGCCGACATCGTGCACATCCATGCCCAGCCAGTGGCCGGTGCGGTGCACATAGTATTTGTTATAGGCCTTGTCCCTGATCAGCTTCGGCACCGACCCCTTGAGGATGCCCAACTCGACCAGGCCCTTGGTGATGACCTTCACCGCCGCCTGGTGGGGATCGTCCCAGTGATTGCCGGGCTTCAGTTTTTTGATGGCCGCCTCCTGGGCCGCCAGCACCAGTTCATAGAGCTCCCGCTGGGGCCCGCTGAAGATCCCGTTGACCGGGAAGGTGCGGGTGATATCGGAGGCATAGTAGTCGTACTCGCAGCCGGCGTCGATCAGCACCATGTCACCGTCCCGCAGCTCGTTGTCGTTATCTATATAGTGCAGAACGCAGGCGTTGCCGCCACCGCCGACGATGGCCGGATAGGCCTGGGAGCGGGCGCCGTGGCGGGCGCATTCATGAGTGATTTCCGCCTCGAGCTGATACTCCATCATCCCCGGGCGGCAGACCTGCATGGCCCGCCGGTGGGCCTTGGCCGAGATCCTGGCGGCAGTGCGCATGGCCTTGATCTCGGAGCGGCTCTTGTAGAGCCGCATGTCGTGCAGGTAATGATCCAGGGCCACGAATTCCAGCGGGCCGTGCAGACCCGACCGGGACTCGTTGCGAAGATGATTGACCCACTCGCCCAGTTGCCTGTCCAGGTCTGCATTGCAGCCCATGGCATAGAAAACGCGCTCGCGCTGTTCCAGCATGCGCGGCAAAATATCTCCCAGATCACCGATGGGAAAAGAGTCATCGGCGCCATAGACATCACAGGCCCCCGCCTGCCCCGCCCGGGCGCCGTCCCACATCTCCTTCTTCTTATCCCGCTCACGGCAAAACAGCACATACTCGGCCTGCTTGCGGCCGGGGATCAACACGGCCACCGCCTCAGGCTCGGGAAAACCCGTGAGGTAATAGAAGTCGCTGTCCGGACGATAGGGGTATTCCACGTCACGGTTGCGCGTGGCCACCGGGGCAGACGGCAGGATGGCGATACTGTCCGGTCCCATCATGCGCATCAACTGGCGCCGGCGGCGTTTGAATTCTGCTGGGGTCACTGGCGCTCCTTCAGGATGACATGGCCGTCAATGCCCTTCCCGCCTGGCGGCCAGATCTTCATAAATCAACAACACGGCCACTTTGACAAACTCCTCCAGTTCGGCGAGGGCCTCTTCGTGTTCCTCGTCCTCGCCGGCGGCGTCCGCATCCATGCGGGTAATCTCGGTCAGATCCTTCAGCGCCTCCCGGCCCTGCTCCCGCAAGGCCTTCTCCAGATTCACACCCGCCAGGCCCAGGCCATAGAGAAAACCCTGGCACCACTCCGTCAGCGCCCGCCCCCGCTCGGCAATCGGCCTTTTGGCATCCGGCAGCAAGGGGCTGAAGGCGAAACCCGGATCCTCCAGTGAGGACAAGGTTCCGGTATAGAGCCCGGCCAGGGCGTCCCGGGCATCACCGGCGGACGCGGCCGCCGCCTCATCATCCAGCAACTCGCCGATCCACTGCCGCCGCACATCATGCCCGGACGGACACAGCAGGCCGCACAACAGGCCTTGCGCCTCGGCGGGACTCGAAAGCACATGCGCCGCGTCAAGCCGGCGCTCGATATATTCAAAATCATGCATGGCGGAATAATACCATGCCATCGAAACCGTTGACCCACCGCTTGACGCGCTCTATATTGCATCCATGAATGAAAGTGACGGTGCCGATGCTATGGAGCTGGATCTGAAAAAGCTCGAAGTCCGGGTGGAAGAACTCATCCGGGCCTGCGCCCGACTCCGGGAGGAAAACAGCTCCCTGCGCAGCCAGCAGGAGAGCCTGGTGGCCGAGCGGGCTGAACTGCTGGAAAAAACCGAACTCGCCAAAACCCGGGTGGAAGCCATAATCACCCGATTGAAGTCCATGGAATCCGGTTCATGAAGCAAGAATCATCCTCAGTAACCGTGCATATTCTGGACAAGGATTACCGCATCGCCTGTGACGCGGGCGAACGGGAGGCCCTGCTCAACTCCGTCCGGTTTCTGGATGCAAAAATGCGGGAAATCCGTGATAACGGCAAAGTAATCGGCACCGATCGAATTGCAGTGATGGCGGCACTGAATCTCGCCCACGAGTTACTGGGCCAGAAGACCCAGAAAGAAACCAGCGCACAATCCGCCGGCAAGCGCATTCGTATGTTGCAGGAAAAGATTGAAGTCGCACTAAATGCGACCAACCAACTGGAACTTTGAGTCAATAAGGTTTAGCCTTGTAAACAGGCGCCCCCTGCAGTGTTCGTTAGTGACCGGGTATTTTCTTGAGCCTAATCAATGCCCGGGGGGCATAATGAAGATGCTGTTGTGCATGTCCGCCCCGAGCGGAAAGCCTGATGCATCCCTGTTGCTCCCACTTGAACCTACAGGTTCAAGAGCAAAGGCTCACGACGGCACAGGTGGGGGGCGCCTTTCTTCTCCTGACTTCAAAGCCCCGACCCCAGCCAAGGCTCCCCACCGGTCAGGGTTAGCAAATGAATGACCTGAAACAATTGCGCCGGAATTTACGCGCGCAACGTCATGCCATCTCCGCCCGGGAGCAAAGATCTCACAGCCACGCCATGGCGAAACGGTTGATGCGCTTAAAACCATTTCTGCACAGCCAACGCATTGCCCTGTATTTAAGCGCTGACGGGGAAATGGACCCGGCGCCCATACTCGACCGTGCCCGCCGAATGGGAAAAACCTGCTTTCTACCCGTTTTGCGCCCCCGGCCCCAACGCTCACTCTGGTTTTGTGAATACCGGCCGGGCGATCAACTCATTCCAAATCACTTTGGCATCAAGGAACCCTCTGTCCGCAAGCGCCCCCCCGTTCCACCTTGGGGCCTGGATCTGATCATGCTGCCACTGGTCGGCTTTGACGATCGAGGTAACCGCCTGGGCATGGGCGGCGGCTTTTATGACCGCACCCTTGCCTTTCTGCACCGCCGCAAACAATGGTGTTCACCTTGCCTGATTGGCATCGCCCACGACTGCCAGAAGATAGCGACAGTCCCAACCCAAAGCTGGGATATCCCACTTCACGGCGTGGTCACGGAGGCCGCTTTCTACAGCTTTGTTCAGTACGGCTTCCGGACAACAGAAACAAAGCACAACACATAGACGCTTGTTGACTGACGGGCACACCACCCCTAACCATGACAAACAGGGAAAGTGATTCATCAACAAAAACAGTTGACTTTTTGAAAAAACACAAAAAATCCACTAGCTTTTTTTAAAGACTTTATTATACTCAGCAGTGAATTGGGTTCTTTCTCTCGGAGGAAAGCAAATGGCCGTGAAAAAAGCTGCTAAAAAGAAGCCCGTCGCCAAAAAGAAAGTGGCGACTAAAAAGAAGGTGACCACCAAGAAAAAGGCCGCCGCTAAAAAGAAAGTTGCAGCCAAGAAAAAAGTTGCCAAAAAGAAGGTCGCCACCAAGAAAAAAGCAGTAAAGAAAAAGGTCGCCAAAAAGAAAGTCGCAGCCAAAAAGAAGGTGACCACCAAGAAAAAGGCCGCCGCTAAAAAGAAAGTTGCAGCCAAGAAAAAAGTTGCCAAAAAGAAGGCCCCAGCCAAGAAAAAGGTCGTAAAGAAAAAGGCAGCCAAAAAGAAAGCTGTAGCTAAAAAGAAAGCAGCCACCAAGAAGAAGGCCGCCGCTAAAAAGAAAGCCGTAACCAGGAAAAAGGCAGCCAAAAAGAAAGCCGCGGCAAAACGCGTACTTAGGCCACGAAAAGTCCGGCCGCGTAAAAAAGCGGCAAAAAAATAAACCAGCCTGCATCCCACCAGGAATAAAAAAGGCCCGCTTATGCGGGCCTTTTTTATTCCTGGTGAATGATTGGCTAGGGCCTGTTAACACTAATCCAATTCATCACCGACAAAAGACTGAGTGCTGCCGGCACCCGCAAACAGCCTATAGGCAAGATTGTCGGTCTCTTCCCAACAGGGGTAACCCAGCATTTTCAGAAACCGCTGGAATTCGGTCCTTTCCCCCGCATCGATTTGAATCCCCATCAAGACCCTGCCATAGGCCGCACCATGGTTGCGGTAATGGAAAAGGCTGATATTCCAGCGCCGGCCCATTTGACTGAGAAAATTCAGCAACGCCCCCGGGCGTTCGGGAAATTCAAACCGGAACAGATGCTCACCGGCAACACCGGTGGCATGCCCGCCCACCATGTAACGTATATGCAGCTTTGCGGTTTCGTTATCGGTCATATCAATCACCGGATAACCTTTTTCCCGAAGATGCTCAATCAAGCCGGCGCGCTCCGCATCTCCTTCGGCAAGTTCTATGCCGGCAAAGACATGGGCCCGGGCAGCATCGCTGTACCGGTAATTGAATTCGGTAATGCTGCGCCGGCCCAGGGCGCGGCAAAACCCGAGAAAACTGCCCGGGCGTTCCGGGATCTCGACCGCCAGCAATGCCTCACGCTGCTCGCCCAGTTCCGCACGTTCGGCCACATGCCGCAGGCGGTCAAAATTGATGTTGGCGCCGCTTTCAATGGCCAACAGGTGCCCGCCCTCAGGCCGCTCCCGCTGTACATACTTCTTCAAACCCGCCACGGCCAGGGCGCCCGCCGGCTCGGGAACCGTGCGGGTATCATCGAACACGTCCTTGATGGCGGCGCAGATCTCATCCGTGGTGACCAGAATAACCTCATCCACACATTTTCGCGCAACCCGAAAGGACTCCTTGCCTACCTGGCGCACCGCCACGCCGTCCGCAAAAATACCCACCTGCTTGAGGGTGATGCGGCGGCCTGCTTCCAATGCACGATAGAGCGATGGCGCATCCTCCGGCTCCACGCCGATGATCTTGACTTCCGGGCGCACATATTTCACATAAGCGCCCACGCCTGCGATCAGGCCGCCGCCGCCCACGGGAACGAATACCGCATCGATCGGATCCATGTGCTGGCGCAGTATCTCCATGCCGATAGTGCCCTGGCCTGCAATCACGTCCGGATCATCGAATGGATGAATGAAGGTCAACTGTTGCTCTTGCGCCAGTTCCATGGAATGAGCATAGGCCTCATCATAGGAATCACCATGCAGTACAATCTTCGCACCCAGATTCCGTACCGACTGAACTTTTATCGGAGGCGTCGTTTTCGGCATCACAATCAGGGCCCGGATACCCAGGCGCTTCGCCGAAAGCGCAACACCCTGGGCATGATTCCCCGCCGAAGCGGCAATCACACCCCTTTCCCGGACGCAAGGGGCCAGATTGATCATCTTGTTATAGGCCCCCCGCAGCTTGAAGGAGAAAACCGGCTGCAAGTCCTCGCGCTTGAGATAGACCTGGTTGTTGAGCCGCTGCGACATCCGTGGCGCCAGTTCCAGAGGTGTCTCCTGCGCCACATCATAAACCCGCGCCCTGAGAATTCTTTCAATATACTTTTGAGTCATGTCGCCAAGTGTCTCTCGTTTGAATCACCACTTTAAACCGTCAACCGTAAACCGTAAACTGTAACCACCCAGATACTGCTCAGGAGCACACCATGTCCTTGGACGAGCTGAAAAAAAGGGCGGCAAAGGCTGCTTTGGATTATGTGGACGAAGACGGCGTTATCGGCATCGGCACCGGCTCTACGGTCAACCACTTCATAGACCTGCTGGCGGACATCAAGCACCGCATCGATGGCACCGTATCCAGTTCTGAAGCATCAACGGAGCGCCTGAAGGCCCACGGCATCCCCGTATTCGACCTGAATGCCGTGGGGGAACTCAGCCTCTATGTGGACGGCGCCGACGAAGCCACCCATTATCTCCATCTGATCAAGGGCGGCGGCGGCGCGCTGACGCGGGAAAAAATCATAGCCGCAGCCAGCAAAAAATTCGTATGCATTGCCGATGAGAGCAAACTGGTGGATATGTTGGGCGGATTCCCATTGCCCATTGAGGTCATCCCCATGGCGCGCAGCTATGTCGGCCGGGAACTGGTCAAGCTTGGCGGCACCCCCATGTGGCGCGAAGGCTTCACCACCGACAACGGCAACCTGATCCTGGACGTGCATAATCTCAAGATCATGGAGCCGGTAAAAATGGAAAGGGAGCTGAACAATATCGCTGGCGTCGTCACCGTGGGCATCTTCGCTCAGCGTCCCGCGGACGTGCTTATCCTGGGCACGGAGTCGGGGGAAAAAACCCTCACCTAAAGATCGAATCCGGCGCCCAGCTTTTTGGGCACAGCCACATTCTTCAGGGTGATGTACCGGGGCAGCCCATTCTTATAGGACGGATAATCCTCACCCTGAATCAGCGGCGCCAGGTAGCGGCGGCATTCATCGGTAATGCCAAAGCCATCCTCCGTAATGAAGTTATCCGGCATCATCTTTTCCACATTGGCCACATCCGCCAGATTGGCGTGGCCGATCTCCCATGCGTAAGGCTCATCACTGGTGCGCACGATGGCGGGCATGATGGCGTTCTTGCCCTCCAGGGCCAACTCCACTGCGGCCCTGCCCAGGGCATAGGCCTGCTCCACATCCGTCCTGGATGCGATATGCCGGGCGGCGCGCTGCAAATAATCCGCCACGGCCCAATGATATTTCAGCCCCAGTTCATTCTTGATGATATTGGCCACCACCGGCGCAACCCCCCCAAGCTGGGCGTGGCCGAAGGCATCACGCAGGCCCTGGTCCGAAAGAAACTTACCGTCCGGCCCCTTTACACCCTCTGAAACGACAATGGAGCAGTAGCCATACTGATCGATCTTCTCCTTCACCTTGGCGATGAAGGCGGCCTGATCGAACACAATCTCAGGAAACAATATAAGGATGGGCAGGTCATGATCGGCATCCGCCGCCAGACCGCCGGCGGCGGCTATCCAGCCCGCATGCCGGCCCATGACCTCGAGCACGAAGACCTTGGTGGAGGTTTTATACATGGAGGCCACGTCAAAGCTCGCCTCGCGGGTGGAAACGGCGATGTACTTGGCGACGGACCCGAAGCCGGGGCAGTTATCGGTAACCGGCAGGTCGTTATCCACCGTCTTCGGCACATGAATGGCCTGAATGGGATAACCCAGCTTCTCGGACAGCTGGGACACCTTGTGGCAGGTATCGGCGGAATCGCCACCCCCATTGTAAAAGAAATAACCGATATCATGCGCCTTGAAGACCTCGATCAGCCGCTCATATTCGCGCCGGTTTTCCTCCAGGCTTTTCAGCTTGTACCGGCAGGAACCGAAGGCCCCGGAGGGTGTATTGCGCAGAGCCGCAATGGCCTCGTCGGACTCTTGGGAGGTATCGATCAAGTCCTCTGTCAGGGCGCCGATAATGCCGTTGCGGCCGGCATAGACATTGCCGATCCTGTCGGAGTGCTTGCGGGCCGTCTCAATCAGACCGCAGGCGGAGGCATTGATAACAGCGGTCACACCGCCGGACTGCGCATAAAAGGCGTTCTTGGGGGTCATGGTTCATCGGCTCCGGTGGTTTCTGTCGACAATGGCCAGAGGATAGCCCAAGGCCGGTTTGTTACTCAAGGGAACAGGCGCGCCAATACGGCGACAAGCGCAAAAACCGCGTTGACTTCACAGGACATCTGGGGGTAGCTTAACGCAGCCATAAATCACGGCATTGGGGCATGGCTGTCGACGGGTTTCAACCGGCATGCGGCAGCGGGCTTCCTCGGCCATCAGTGGACAGCAGGGGGAACAATGAGAATAGTATTATTGGGCGCGCCGGGTTCCGGAAAGGGAACCCAGGCCAAAAAACTCGCCGACCAGTACCATATCCCGCAGATCTCCACCGGCGACCTGCTGCGCGAAGCAGTGGAGTCAAAGACGCCCCTGGGCATACAGGCCAAACAGGTCATGGATGAAGGCCACCTGGTTTCCGACGAGATCGTCCTGGGCATGATCCAGGACCGGCTCAGCCAGCCCGATGCGGCCAACGGCTTCATCCTGGACGGATTCCCCCGCAATATCAGCCAGGCGGAGGCCCTGGACGAATTACTCGAAAAACTGAACCAGCCACTGGATCTCTCACTGCTCATCGATGTGGACCCCGACATCATCATGCAGCGGCTGGAGGGCCGGCGCACCTGTGAATCCTGCGGACAGATGTACAACATGTACACCAATCCTCCCACCGTGGAAGGCATTTGCGACAAGTGCGGCGGCAAGCTTCACCAGCGCTCTGACGACAATGAAGTGACCATCACCAACCGGCTGCGGGTCTACCAGCACCAGACCGCGCCGGTGATTCAATATTATAAGGCGGCGGGCCGGCTGGCCAGGGTTGAAGGCGTGGGGGACATCAACACCATATTCAAGGCCGTGTGCAGGGAAATAAACAACGCCCTCGGAAAGGCCTCCGGCGCCGCGCCAGCCCCGGCCGCGAACGATACCTCTGAGCCACCGGAAGAGGGATTGGAGGCGGCCGGGGAAAAACCGGCCGCAGCCACTCCGGCAAAAAAAGCGGCAAAAAAGGCAGCGGCTAAAAATAAAACCGTAAAGAAAAAAGTGGCCTCCAAGAAAAAGGCCGTCACGAAGAAGAAGGCAACAGCCAAAAAGAAGACCGTGAAGAAAAAAGCAGCCTCCAAGAAAAAGATCGTCGCAAAGAAGAAGGCGGCGGGCAAGAAGAAGACCGTGAAGAAAAAGGCCGCTGTGAAGAAGAAGGTGGCGGCTAAAAAGAAGACCGCAAAGAAAAAGGCCGTTACGAGGAAGAAGGCAGCAGCCAAAAAGAAGGCCGTGAAGAAAAAAGCAGCCTCCAAGAAAAAAGCCGTCGCAAAGAAGAAGGCGGCGGGCAAGAAGAAGACCGCGAAGAAAAAGGCCGCCGTGAAGAAGAAGGTGGCGGCTAAAAAGAAGACCACAAAGAAAAAGGCCGCGAAGAAAAAAGTGGCCTCCAAGAAAAAGGCCGCCGTAAAGAAGAAGGCGGCGGTCAAGAAGAAGACCGCGAAGAAAAAGGTCGCTGTGAAGAAGAAGGTGGCGGCTAAAAAGAAGACCACAAAGAAAAAAACGGCGCGTAAAAAACGCTGACGACAAAGGGGGGCGTTTCCGCCCCCCCTTTGTCGTCAGTCAGGTGCTACAAAGCGGGAATTAGCTTCCTGCAATCGTCATGTTCTCAATGAGCCAGGAGCCGGTGCGGATGTTGCCGCGGCGTTCTTCATCGGTGCCGACGGCCAGCAACTGCCGGAACATCTCCTTCAGATTGCCGGCGATGGTGATCTCTTCCACCGGATACTGGATCTCTCCGCGCTCCACCCAGAATCCGGCAGCGCCACGGGAATAGTCCCCGGTAACCATATTGACGCCGTGGCCCATCATTTCAGTGACCAACAGGCCGGTCCCCATCTCCTTCAACAGTCCATCCAGGTCCAGCTCGCCGGGATCAATCGCCAGGTTTCGGACGCCACCCGCATTGCCCGTGGTCTGCATGCCCAGTTTGCGGGCCGAATAGCTGTTTAACACATAGCCCCTGAGCACCCCTTCGCTGACCAGATCCCTGGCATGAGTGGCGACACCCTCAGCATCGAAGGCGGCGCTGCCCAACCCTCCCGGCAAGAGGGGATTTTCATGGATATGCACAAAGCGGGGGAAGATCTGTTTACCCAGATGATCGAGCAAAAACGAGGCCTGCCGGTAGAGGGCGGCGCCCCGGATGGCGCTGATAAAGTTGCGCAGCAGGCCGGTGGCGATATCCGACTGAAAAACAACCGGGGCGTCACGGGTGCTGATCTTGCGCGCGCCAAGGCGGGCCAGCGCCCGCCGGGCGGCCTTTGCGCCTACCGCCTCCGCAGTCTCGAGGTCTGCCGCGGCGCGGCCAACCGTGTACCAATAGTCACGCTGCATGGTTTCGCCTTCCTGCCCGATTACGGCGCAGCTCAGGCTGTGGCGGGTGGTGGGATAGCCGCCGATGAAACCATGGCTGTTGCCGTAGACATGCAGCCCGGCGTGGGTATTCAAGGAGGCCCCCTCCGAATTGACAATGCGCTCATCCAGCGTCCGGGCCGCCTCTTCGCACCTTTTGCCCAGCTCGATGGCACCGCTGACGTCAATATCCCAGGGATGATAAAGCTTCAGGTCCGGCGGATCGGTGGCCATCAGCTCCGCATCGGCCAGCCCGTTGCATTCATCCTCGGTGGTATAGCGGGCGATGTTGCAAGCGGCCTTTACCGTATCGCGCACCGCCTCCGGGCTGAGGTCCGAGGTGCTCGCCGAGCCCTTGCGCCGGCCAAAGTAGACGGTGACGCCCAGGCCGTTGTCCCGCATGTGCTCGATGGTCTCCACATCCCCCAGGCGCACGCTGACGGACAGGCCCGCATCCCCGCTGACACAGGCCTCCGCGGCGCTGGCGCCCTGTCTCTTCGCCTCGGCCAGCAGATCACAGACCAGTTGCTCCATGCGGGCCTCGCGTTCAACCATGTCATTGGAATCGTTCTGCATGCATTAATGCCTCAGGCGCTGGTGCCACCTACGGTCAGCTCGTCTATGCGCAGCGTGGGCTGGCCGACGCCCACCGGAACGCTCTGGCCTTCCTTGCCGCAGACGCCCACCCCCTCATCCAGTTCAAGGTCATTGCCCACCATGCTGACCCGGGTGAGCACCTGGGGGCCGTCGCCAATCAGGGTGGCGCCTTTGACCGGGCGGGTCACCCTGCCGTTCTCGATCAAGTAGGCCTCGCTGGCCGAGAAGACGAACTTGCCCGATGTGATATCCACCTGGCCGCCGCCGAAGTTCACGGCATAGAGGCCCTTTTGCACCGAGGCGATGATCTCCCGGGGGTCGTATTCTCCGGGCAGCATGTAGGTGTTGGTCATGCGGGGCAGGGGCAGATGGGCATAGGACTCGCGCCGGCCGTTGCCGGTGGAGGCCATGCCCATCAGGCGGGCGTTGAGCTTGTCCTGCATGTAGCCCTTGAGGATGCCGTTTTCGATCAACACGGTGTTATGGGTGGGGGTGCCCTCGTCATCGATGTTGAGAGAGCCGCGCCGGCCCGGCAGGGTGCCATTGTCCACCACGGTGCAGCCGGCGGCGGCCACCCTCTCGCCGATGCGGCCGGAGAACGCCGAGGTGCCTTTGCGGTTGAAATCACCCTCCAGGCCGTGCCCGATGGCCTCGTGCAACAGGACGCCGGGCCAGCCCGGGCCGAGCACCACGGTCATGGCACCGGCGGGCGCATCCCCGGCCTCCAGATTGGTGATGGCCTGATGCACCGCCTTGCGCGCATAACCCAGGGCCCGGTCCTGGTCCAGCAGGTAGCCATAACCGTCGCGGGCGCCGCCGCCCCCGGAACCCTGCTCGCGGCGGCCGTTCTGTTCGGCGATGACGCTGACGTTGAGCCGCACCAGCGGGCGCACATCCCCGCTGAGGGAGCCGTCGCTGGCGGCGATCAGCACGATGTCATGGGCCGCCACCAGGCTGACGGTAACCTGCCTGACCCTCGGATCCCGGCGGCGCGCTTCCGCATCCACCCGGCGGAGCAGGTCCACCTTTTCGCGCTCCGTGAGGCTGCTCAGCGGATTGATGGGGTCATAAAGGCTTTGGACCGGCGCCGCGCCGCGCACCTTGATGCGCTTTTGCCCGCCGCTGCGGACAATGGCGCGGGCGGTGTTTCCCGCCTCCAGCAAGGCGGACAACTGCAACTCGTCCGTATAGGCGAAGCCGGTCTTTTCCCCGCTGACGGCACGCAGGCCGGCGCCTTGTTCGATATTGTGGGCGCCTTCCTTGATGATGCCGTCCTCCAGCACCCAGGACTCCAGGCGGCTGGCCTGGAAATAGATATCGGCCGCATCGACGCCGGAGGCCAACAAGCGGCCCAGCGCCCGGTCCAGATCAGGCTCATGAAGGCCGGCGCGCTCCAGCAGCACGCCACGGGCGATATCGATTGGATCAGGCATCAGCTAGCAGGAAAACACAAACCATCTTGCCCCACAACTCATAAGTGGCAATAGAGCTGGCGGTGATCGAGGGAGGGGAAATTACGCCGCGTGGCCGCGAGGTATTCCAGATCCAGGGGGGCGATGACGGAGCCGGCGCCGCTGGGCAGCTCGGCCAGAATGGTGCCCCAGGGATCCACGATCATGCTGTGGCCGTAGGTTTCCCGGCCGTTGACGTGGAAGCCGCCCTGGGCCGCCGCGACCACATAACAGAAATTCTCCACCGCCCGCGCCCGGACCAGGATCTCCCAATGGGCCTTGCCGGTGATGGCGGTGAAGGCGGCCGGCATCACCAGGGTCTCCATGCCCTCATCCAGCATGCGCCGGAACATCTCGGGGAAGCGCAGATCGTAGCAGACGGCGATGCCCAGGCGGCCGAAGGGCGAATCGATCACCACCGCCTGATCCCCCGGCTCGATGGTTTCGGATTCGATATAGCGTTCATCAGTCTCCACCAGGTGAACATCGAACAGGTGGATCTTGTCATAGCGGGCCACCCGTTTGCCCTGATCGTCATAGACCAGGCAGGCGGCCCTTATTTTTCCGGGGACATGGGCCTCCAGGGGAATGGTGCCGCCCACCAGCCAGATACCCAGACGGCCGGCGAGCTGACTCAGAAAGTCCTGCATCGGGCCCTCTCCGTCCTTTTCACACAGGGCGCATTTGTCCTCTTCCGACGCCCCCATGAAGCCGAAGTTCTCGGGCAGGACGGCAAGGCCCGCGCCGGCGTCCGCCGCTTCGACGATCAACCTCTCGGCCTCCAGCAGATTGGCGCCGACATTGGGGCCGCTGGCCATCTGGATGGCTGCGATCTTTTTCTTTGTCTCACTCATTTAGCAACAGTCTTTCGGTTTTCTCTCTTGTTTTTAGCGGCAATCGGCAGGATAACATAAAGGCCGCCCAAGGCATTAAATTCCAGCACTGCGGGTAAGGGGTACTCCGTTAGAGGCACTCGCCCCACCCGGGCTAAGGCTCATCCGGGGCATCCGCCGGCGCATCGCCCTGGTCGGTCGAGAGCAGCAGGCTCTCTTTCCTGGACATGACCGGATTATCCCAGGGGCCGGTCACCTGGTACTGGTAGCTGGTGATCTTGTCCAGGTTCTTGCCCGTGATGTTCTTGAACAGGAACAGGGCCGCGCCCACCGCGGGATTGGCGATGGCGGTGCCCAGTATTACGGAATCGGTCAACTGGGGGGATACGATGATCTGCTGATCGAAATCCTCCTTGACCAGGCCGGTGCGGCCGGTGATGAGGATATTGGCGGCCGGGCCGTCGATCTGGAGGTTATTGGTGTAGGCGTCACCCTTTTCCAGGTCGAAGGTCCCCTCGATGCGGTCGAAGCTGAAGCCCTTCCCATACAGATCGCTGAAATCCAGCATGAGGCGCCGCTGCAGCGCCGTTATATTGAGCAGGCCGAAGACCCGCCCGATGCCAGGTTCCACCTCCAGGAAACTGCCTTTGCCGATGCGCATCGACACCTGGCCCTCGATGCTGGCCAGGCTGGCGCGCTGGGGGCCTCCGGGCCACTTCAGGCGGCCCCCTATGGTGGCATCGGCACCCTGTATGTTCCGGGTAAAGCCGAGATCCGCCAGCAGATCCCCCATGGAGGAGGTCTTGAGATCGAATATCAATGAGGATTCAGGGCTCTGCCCCACCATCAGCCAGTGGCCGCTGGCGGTTATGCTCAACTGGTGGGAGTCGATGGTCGTCTGCTCCAGCATGAGCCCCCGGTCAACCCGGCGGACATTCAGGGTGAGGGGGCCGAGATCCTTCTCATTGAGGACCAGGGTTTCGGCATCCAGCCTCAGCGCGGGAAAATCGCGGGGGTCGAGCAGATCCCCCCGTCCCGGCGGCCGCTCCGTCCCGGGCTTTTTCGTCTTCCCTCCCGGCCTGAAATTCAGATCCAGCCGCTGCAACCGCAGATCCAGGAGATCCCGGTCCAGGCTCGCCGTGGTTACATCGGCCGCGAACAGGTTGCTGGCCAGGCGGCCGCTCCAGACCCCGGCCTTTTGCTCTAGATCGAGCGCCACCTCCCTGAGCTCGAATTCACCCTTGCGCAGGACCCCGATCCGCGCATCCACCGACAGGGGCCGGGACGGCGCTTCCAGGGGGGCGCCCTCCAGCCTGTCCAGCCAGGGGCCGATATCCAGTTCATCCAGAACGGCATGCAGGCGCATTTCGTCCGTCGGGGGCAGACGGGCCCCGCCGCCGCCGAGACGCAGCTCGCCACGGAGCAGCTTCATGTCCCGGGGATCGCGCAGGTCCAGCAGCAGGGCCGCATCCAGGATGTCGCCGAAACGGATCTGAACGGGTCGCGCCGGCCCGTCGCCGAATTCAGTGGCGAGGCGGAAATGCCGTGGCGCCGCCGCGGCCTTGCCCAGGGGGGCGGGCAGGCGGACGGCGACTCCCGCCAGGTCCGATTCCGCCACCAGCCGGGCGGGCGTCTCCGGCCCGGCGCCCGGGCTGGGGATGTCCAGCGACAGCAACCAGTCGGCCGTCCCTTCGAGCAGCCCCAGCCCCATGTCGGGGAAGCGCTTCGCCAGGGTGGCGCTCGCGACAGCGCCCCGGGCCCTGATCCGCGTGCCCTCCGTCCCGGCGGGCCCCGGGCCTATATCGATGGCGACGGGGGTGTCCAGCACGCGGGCCCGGATGTCCTTGGCCCGGATGCCCTCCCGGTCGAACCCGAGCCTCCCCCGCATGGCCTCGAGGGACAACTGCCAATCCTCCAGGTGCAGGGTCGAGTTCTGGAAATCCACCCGGCCGTGGATGCGGAAGGGCGGCAGGCCGTCATCGGCCAGGGGGATGGCGAAATCCACCGCCAGCCGGGCCTCCCCCTCCGCCCGCATGTTGGCCACGGTGGCGGCGAAGTCTTCGGACAACGGGGTTTCGCGCAGCAGGCGCAGATGATCGCCGAGGGGCCCCCTGGTCTCGCCCTCGAGTTCGAAGGGGGAGCCTTCCGAGAGCCGGTCGATGCGGCCATGGGCCCGCCGGATATGGCTGGCCAGGATCCTGCCTTCCGTGATCCAGGCATCAAAGCCGTTGTCGAGAAAGCGGATCTCGGCCGCCACCTCTTCGACCCTCGGCCAGCCCGGATAGTAGTCGAGCACCAGCTCCTCCACCCCGAAAAGGACCTCGAAGCGGCCGGCATGGTTCTCATAGGGAAAATCCCCCAGGCGCCCGCGCACCAGGCAACTGCCAGAGGTGACCCGGCCGCCGGCCAAAGCCCGGTCCAGCCAGTCCACCAGGCCTTTGTCCATGATGCCGACGGGCAGGTAGCGGTGGGCGCTGGAGACGGCGCCCTTCTCGAAGTCGGTCTGCAGATCGAGAAAGGGGGAAGGCCCGGACGGCCCCGGCAAATCCAGCCGGATCCGGGTCCGGGTGCGGATATCCTGGTTGCGGGCCGCCAGGTCATCGGCCCGGATGCGCCAGCCGCCCTCCGGCATGCGCACCCACTGGGCCAGCCCCGTCAGCCGCTCCAGCCCCAGCGGCGCCCGGAACAGGCCGGAGAAGTCCAGCCCGGCCCGGCGGCTGTCAAGGAGAACCGCCCCCCGGTCCTGGTCGATCTCCACCCTGGCCGTGATGTTTTTCATTCCCGGGATGTCCCCCCAGGGGATGGTGTGCAGGTGCTCCATCCGGCCGCTGAACGACCATCGGGGGGCGTCCGCCGTTTCGGTGTAGCCGATCTGGATCCCGCGCAGATCGCCCTGGGGCCGCAGTCCCGCCAGGGCCTCCGCGGCCGGGCCGGGGGGCGGAGGAAACAGGTCCAGGACGGCCTGGAGGTCCTCCAGGCGCAGGAATTCGATCCCGGCCTCCAGGCGGAGCCGGTTCTGGTCGTCGTAGCGCACGGCCAGGCTGAGGCCGCCGCCCGGCCAGCTCCGGCCGGCGCGCCTGAGGTCGATCTCCTCCATGCCGAAACGCCAGCCCCGGACCTGCTTCTCCCACAGGAACCGGGCGCCCAGGCGCTCCACCTCCAGCACCCTGGCGTCCTCCCGGCCGGTCCGCCCCCCGGCACTCAGGCGCAGATCCTTCCAGCCGATGCGGCCCTGCAACCGCCTCATCCGCCCCCCCTCCCAGCGGCTCCAGAGCTCCATGTCCCCCCGCCCGCGCTCGAAGACATAGCCCTCCGGCAGGCGGCCTTCGAGCAGTTCACCCAAAGCCAGGCGCCCGCCCTTGAGATAGACATCGCCCACCCAGGCGCCGGGCCTGTCCAGCGCGCCTCTCAGGTCGGCATGGAGTTCCATCCTGCCCCTGTCCTTCCCCGGCAGGTTCAGGCTGGCGTCCAGCTGGTGACGGGGCCCGTCATTGACCAGGGTCACCGCCACATTCTCGAAGCGCACCGGCTCGGCGCCGATGGCCTGGTTCTCCCAGAATACGGTGCTGTCGCGGATGGCCAGCCGCCAGGGCAGCAGATACAGCGGGCTTGCGCCTCCCCCGTCCCCCTGCGTCTGCAAATCCTCCAGGCCCTGCACCACGATGGAGCCGTCGGAGCGCCTTTTCACCAGCAGTTCGGCGCCCACGACGGTGACCCGCTGGGGCACGGGGTTGCCGCTGCGCAGCACGTCGATCAGGTTGAGGTCGATGCGGACCTCGGAAAATTGCAGATTCGGCCGCCGGGTCCTGGCATCGAGCAGGGCCACGTCATGCAACACCAGCCGCGGGCCGAAGCCGCGCCAGCGGGCGGCCATGTCCCCGATCCGCACCGGCTGGCCCAGGGTCTCCTGGGCCCACTGGGCGACCTCGCCATGGTAACCGGCCACCACCGGCGCCAGCAGCCGGGCCACGCCGCTCAGTATCCCGATGAGAATCACCGCCAGCAGGAGGCCCTGCCAGAGCTTGACGACGAGGCGTTTGGTCAGCCGGATCATTTATACCAGCACGACGTCGTAGTTCTCCTGGGTGTAGAGGGCCTCCACCTGCAGCCGGATGGTCTTGCCGGTAAAGGCCCCCAGTTCCGCGAGATTGGCGGACTCCTCGTCCAGCAGGCGGTCGATCACCTCCTGGGAGGCCAGCACCAGCAGGGACTCCACGTCGAACTGGCGCGCCTCGCGCAGGATTTCCCGGAAGATCTCATAACAGGTGGTCTCCGCCGTCTTCAGCGAGCCGCGCCCCTTGCAGCAGGGGCAGGGTTCGCACAGCACATGCTCCAGGGACTCCCGGGTGCGCTTGCGGGTCATCTCCACCAGGCCGAGGGAGGAGACCTCGGTGATGGTGGTCTTGGCATGATCCCTGGCCAGGGCCTTCTCCAGCGCCCGCAGCACCTGGCGCTTGTGCTCCTCGTCCGCCATGTCGATGAAGTCGATGATGATGATGCCCCCCAGGTTGCGCAGGCGCAGTTGCCGGCAAATGGCCTGGGCCGCCTCCAGGTTGGTCTTGAAAATGGTCTCTTCCAGGTTGCGGTGGCCGACGAAGGCGCCGGTATTGATATCGATGGTGGTCATGGCCTCGGTCTGGTCGATGACCATGTAGCCGCCGGACTTGAGTTCCACCTTGCGCTGCAACGCCTTCTCCAGCTCGTCCTCCACGCCATAGAGATCGAAAATCGGGCGCTCGCCGGGGTAGTATTCGATGCACGGGCTGATTTCCGGGATGAATTTCTGGGTAAACTCCACCGCCCGCCGCCAGGTCTCCCTCGAGTCGATGCGCACCTTCTCGATATCCTGGCTGACCATGTCACGCAGCGCGCGCAGGGACAGGGGCAGGTCCTCGTGGATCAGCTCCCGGATGCCCGCGCTGCCGCAGCGCTCCTGGATGGACTCCCAGGTGCGGGTGAGATACAGCATGTCGGCGCGCAGCGCGGCTTCGGACATGCCCTCCGCCGCGGTGCGGGCGATGAACCCCCCCTGCTGGCCGGTTTCATCCCGGAAACCGCTGAGGATCGTCCGCAGGCGCTGGCGCTCCTCCTCATTGTCGATTTTCTGCGATACGCCTTCGGACTCGAGGGATGGCATGAACACCAGGAAGCGGGAGGGTATGGACAGATTGGTGGTTAGGCGGGCGCCCTTGCTGCCCAGCGGGTCCTTGACCACCTGTACGATCACCTCCCCCCCCTCCCGCACCAGTTCGGTGATGTTGGCGATGCGCTCCTCCCCGTTGTTCGGGCCGTTGACGATGTCCGAGGCATGGAGAAAGGCGGCCCGCTCCAGTCCGATGTCCACGAAGGCAGCCTGCATGCCCGGCAGCACCCGGCAGACGCGGCCCTTGTAGATATTGCCCACCAGCCCGCGCCGGCTGGCGCGCTCCACAATGACCTCTTGAATCACCCCGTTCTCAATCAGCGCGACGCGGGTCTCGGGGGGGGTCACATTGATCAGGATCTCTTCGCTCATAGGTCGGTCATCAGTTCAATCCAGTGGCTTTTTTATCACGTCGCCGGGGCGCTTAACAGCCCGACGCCGGCCGCCAGCAGCAGCTCCGCCGTCTCGAACAGCGGCAGGCCCATGACGCCGGAATAGCTGCCCTCCAGCCGTGACACGAACAGGGCGCCCAGGCCCTGGATGGCGTAGCCGCCGGCCTTGTCCGCCGGCTCCCCGCTGTGCCAATAGGCCAGCGCCTCATCCGGCCCGACGGGGCGAAAGCTGACATGGCTCACGCTCAGGCGGCTGGCGGTCTTCTTGCCCACCAGGGCCACCCCGGTCAGCACCTCGTGGCGGCGGCCCGACAGGCGGGCCATCATCGCCAGGGCATGGTCCCGCCCGCGGGGCTTGCCCAGGATCTCGTCGTCCACCACCACGGCGGTATCCGCCGCCAGCACGGGAACCGCCGGGCCGGCCCCCACCGCGGCACGGGCCGCCCGCGCCTTTTCCAGGGCCAGCCGGATGACATATTCCGCGGGGGCCTCGCCTGAACGGAGGCTTTCATCCACGTCCACGGAGACCACTTCATGACGGACCCCGATCTGGTTCAACAGTTCGCGCCGGCGGGGCGAGCGGGAGGCGAGATAGATCTGCGGCATTATGCTCCCTTCATGCAGTTGGAAAAATGACGGGCGTTTCCCTTTGTCCTTCAATCCCGCAACCTCCGGACACTATACCAGCCCTGCCGTCAGGCCCGGTGATAGGGGTGGTTCCGCAAGATGCTCCAGGCCCGGTAGAGCTGCTCCGCCAGCACCACCCGCACCAGGGGATGGGGCAGGGTCAACCCGGAGAGCGACCAGCGGCCGTCCGCCCGCTGCAGGCAGGCATCGGACAGGCCCTCCGGGCCGCCCACCAGCAGCGCGAGATCGCGACCGTCCGCCATCCATTCCCCCAGTTTTGCGGATAACTGTTCCGTGGACCAGCTCCTGCCCCGGACATCCAGCGCCAGCACCCGGCAGTCCCTGGGGATGGCGGCCAGCATGCGCCCGCCCTCATCCCGCAGGACCCGGCGCATATCGGCGCCTTTGCCGCGCCGGCCGGGAGGGATCTCCACCAGCCGCAAGGCGCACTCCGCCGGCAGGCGCTTGGCGTACTCCCCATAGCCCTCCTCCACCCAGCGGGGCATGCGGTTGCCGATGCAGATAAGATGGATATTCATCACCCGGGGGATATAAGCCGTGTCAGTGGTTCCTATCGTATCCTAAAAAGAGCGGTAAGAAACACGGCCCAAATCAGGTAGAGTTGTGATCATGTCCCCCATCCTGCGCATTGCGGTCCCTGCCCCTCTCTATTCCTGTTTCGATTACCTGCCCCCGCCCGGGGCCGACCCCGCCGCCCTGAAGCGCGGCATGCGCCTGCTGGTGCCCTTCGGACGCGCCAAACGCTGCGGCGTGCTGCTGGAAGTGGCGGCGGAAACCAGCCTGGAGAGAGACAAATTGAGACCCGCCCTGGCGGTGCTGGATTCCGATCCGCTGCTGGGGGACGAGGACCTGGAACTGCTGCTGTGGGCCGCCGCCTACTACCAGCATCCGCCAGGAGAGGCGATTGCCGCGGCCCTGCCGGTGCGCCTGCGCAAAGGCGAAGCACCAGCAAGCCTGACATCTCCAGGCTGGCGCCTGACCGCGGCGGGAGTGGCCGCCGTGCAGGGATGCACCAGTGCCGCGGGAGGCAGGATGCCGGGAGCGGCCGCCAATCCCGCCCGGGCGCCCCGCCAGTCACAGGTGTTGCAGACCCTGGCCGGGCACCCGGAGGGGTTGTCACGGGACAGGCTCCATGCCGCCTGCGGACCCTGCCTCCCGGTCCTGCGCACGCTGGCGAAGAAGGGCTGGATAGAGCCCTGCGAGATCGTTGCCGGGGAAGAGGGGCGGCAGGGGCGGAAGGAGCCGGGTCCGCCCCTCAACCCCGCCCAGCGGGAGGCGGTGGCGGCCGTCAGGGCCCGGTTCGGCGGTTTCGGGGCCTTTCTCCTGGACGGCGTCACCGGCAGCGGCAAGACGGAGGTCTATCTGAGCCTGGTCGAGGCCGCCCTGGCGGCCGGCCGCCAGGTGCTGATTCTGGCGCCGGAGATCGCCCTTACCCCCCAGCTCATGCGCCGCTTCCAACGCCGCATCGGCCCGGCCGTGGCCCTGCTGCATTCCGGTCTGGCCGAGCGGGAGCGGGAGCGGGCCTGGCTCGCCGCCGGCCGGGGACAGGCGGCGGTGGCGGTCGGCACCCGCTCGGCGGTCTTCACCCCCCTGCCCCGGCTGGGCCTCGTCCTGGTGGACGAGGAGCACGATCTCTCTTTCAAGCAGCAGGACGGCTTTCGCTATTCCGCCCGGGATCTCGCCATCGTGCGGGCCCGCCGCCGCGGCTGCCCGGTGGTGCTGGGCTCCGCCACGCCGTCGCTGGAGAGCCTGCGCAATGTGGAGGCCGGGCGTTATCACAGGCTGGAGCTGCCGGAGCGGGCGGGGAACGCCCGCCCGCCCAGGCTGGATCTGCTGGATATCCGCTCCGCCCCGCTGGACGGCGGCCTGTCACCCACGCTGCTGCGGCTGATGCAGGACGAGCTGGCCGCAGGCAACCAGGTGCTGCTGTTTCTCAACCGCCGCGGCTATGCGCCGGTGGTCACCTGTCATCACTGCGGCTGGCTGTCGGAATGCCCCCGCTGCGACGCCCGCATGACCCTGCACCTCGGCACCCGTCTCCTCTGGTGTCACCACTGCGGCCACCAGCGCCCCATGCCCGGGCGGTGCCCGGATTGCGGCGGTCTCGATCTGCGCCCCCTGGGCCAGGGCACGGAGCGCCTGGAGGAGGTGCTGACCAGGCGCTTCCCCCATCTGCCCATCGCCCGCATCGACCGGGACAGCACCAGGCGCAAGGGGGCGCTGGAGAAGATGCTGAACGGGATCCATGCCGGCCGCTACCGCATCCTGCTTGGAACCCAGATGCTGGCCAAGGGGCACCATTTTCCGGATGTCACCCTGGCCGGCATCCTGGATGTGGACCAGGGCCTGTTCAGCGCCGATTACCGCGCGGCGGAGCGCATGGCCCAGCTGATCGAGCAGGTGGGGGGACGGGCCGGGCGGGCCGAAAAGGCCGGGCGGGTGTTGCTCCAGACCCGCCACCCCGACCACCCCTTGTTGCAGACCCTGGTGCGCCGGGGCTATGGCGCCTTCGCCCGGGAATCTCTTGCCGAGCGGCGCCAGGCGGGCCTGCCGCCCTACAGCCACCAGGCCCTGCTGCGCGCCGAGGCCCCCTCCCCCAAGGCCCCCATGGCCTTCCTGGAGGAGGCCGCGGGGGCCGCAGGAACCCTGGCGTCCGGCGAGGTGGAGATCTGGGGTCCGGTCCCCGCCCCCATGGAGCGCCGGGCCGGCCGGGTGCGTGCCCAGTTGCTGCTGCAATCCGCTGACAGGGGCAGACTGCAACGGTTGCTGCAGGCCTGGACACCGGCCCTGGGAAAGCTGAAGAGCGCCCGCCGGGTTCGCTGGTCTATCGATGTCGATCCCCAGGAGATGCTTTAAAAGTGGTTGTCAGTTTTCAGTCATCAGTTTTCAGTTGTCAGTTGAGGTGGCGGGTAAGCGGCTGCGGCCGCTTCTGGTATATACTTTGCGCCCCTGCGACTTAAACCCAATTAATCTTCAACCGATGTAATGAAAGCCCAGATCCAACAACTCGTTTCCCAGGCCCTCGAGCGGTTGGCGGCGGACGGGGCCCTGCCCGCCGGCCGGATTCCCCAGCCCGTTATCGAGCGCACCCGTGACGCCGCGCACGGCGACTTCGCCTGCAATGTGGCCATGGTGCTGGCCAAGGTCGCCCGCTGCCGGCCCAGGGACCTGGCGGAGAAGGTGGTGGCCGCCCTGCCGGACTCCCGCCGGGTGGCCAGGGTCGAGATCGCGGGTCCGGGCTTCATCAATTTTTTTCTGGCGCCGGAGGCCTACCGGGAGCTGGTTCCCGAGATTCTGCACCAGGGCCATGATTTCGGCCGCAGCCGCATCGGCGCGGGCAAGCGGGTGCAGGTGGAGTTCGTTTCCGCCAATCCCACCGGGCCGCTGCACGTGGGGCACGGCCGCGGCGCCGCCTACGGGGCGGCCGTGGCCGATCTGCTGGAGGCGGTGGGCTTCGAGGTGCATCGGGAATACTACGTCAACGACGCCGGGCGCCAGATGGACATCCTGGCCACCAGCGTCTGGCTGCGTTACCTGGGGCTTTGCGGCGAAACCTTCAGCTTCCCGTCCAACGGCTACCGGGGGGACTATGTGCTGGACATCGCCGCCACCCTGCACCAGGAGCACGGCGACGACTACCGTCACAGCGCCGCAGAGGTTTTTGCCGATCTCCCCCCGGATGAGACGCCACAACAGCCGGACGGCGACAAAGAGGCCCACATCGACGCCCTTATCGAACGGGCCCGGCACCTGCTCGGGGATATCCGCTACCGCTATGTCTTCGAGCTGGGGCTGAACAACATCCTGGATGACATACGCGAAGACCTGGAAGAATTCGGGGTCTGTTACGAAAAGTGGTATTCGGAGCGCAGCCTGGTCGAGAGCGGTGCGGTGAACAAGGTGGTACAGCGCCTGCGCGACTCGGGACACCTGTACGAAAAGGACGGGGCCCTGTGGTTCCGCTCCACCGATTACGGGGACGAAAAAGACCGGGTGGTGGAGCGGGACAACGGCCAGACCACCTATTTCGCCTCCGACATCGCCTATCACGCCGACAAGCTGGAGCGCGGCTTCGAGCGGGTCATCGATGTCTGGGGCGCGGACCACCACGGCTATGTGCCCCGGGTGAAGGCGGCGCTGGAGGCCCTGGGGGATGATCCCGCCAGGCTGGACGTGCTGCTGGTGCAGTTCGCCAACCTCTACCGCCAGGGCCGGAAGGTGCAGATGTCCACCCGCTCCGGCTCCTTCGTCACCCTGCGCGAACTGCGCCAGGAAGTGGGGCGGGACGCGGCCCGTTTCTTCTATGTCATGCGCAAGTGCGAGCAGCACCTGGATTTCGACCTGGACCTGGCCAAATCCCAGTCCAGCGACAACCCCGTCTACTATGTGCAGTACGCCCATGCGCGGGTGTGCAGCGTGCTGAAGCAGGGGGCGGGGAAGGGCTTCGACCTGGAGACCAGCGCCGGCGCGACCAACCTGGAGCACTTGACCGAGGACCACGAGCAGGCGCTGCTGCGCACCCTGTCCCGCTATGCCGAGGTGGTGGAGGCGGCGGCCCTCAAGGAAGAGCCCCACCAACTGACCCACTATCTGCGGGAACTGGCCAACGACTTCCACACCTACTACAACGCCCACCAGTTCCTGGTGGATGACAGGGCCCTGCGCGACGCCCGCATCAAGCTGATCCTGGCGGTCCGCCAGGTGCTGCGCAATGGTCTGAACCTGCTTGGGGTTTCGGCTCCGGAGAGCATGTAGATGGCGCGGGACTATAAAAGCCGCGCCCATCCCAAGCCCAAAAAGGGCCAGACGCCGGGATGGGTCTGGTTCGCGACCGGGGTATTGGTGGGGCTGTTCGCCGCCGGCCTCGTCTGGCTCAAGCTCGGCCCGCCGGCGCCCGGGTCGCCGGGGTCTCAAACAGCCGCCCCCCGGCCGGAACCAAAAAAGGAGCAGAAACCGCTCCCCCCAAAGCCGCGCTTCGACTTTTACACCGAGCTTCCCGAGATGGAGGTGGTGGTGCCGGAGCCGGAGCCAGAAGCCAGGCCCGGCAAGGCAACCCAGAGGCCATCAGCGGCGGCGGTGACGCAAGGCGCCCCGACGGCAAGCACCGCCTACATGCTGCAAATGGGTTCCTTCCGGAAGTACGCGGACGCCGACCGGATGAAGGCCGGCCTTGCCCTCCTCGGCATCGAGGCCAGGATCCAAAAGGTGAATATCGACAACCGGGACATCTTCCACCGGGTGCGCAGCGGCCCCTACTACAGCAGCCGGCAGGTCAACCGCATTCGCGCCCGGCTGCGGCAGAACGGCATCAACAGCCTGCTGATCAAATTGAAGAAATAAGCTCAATCGCGGCGCCGGGGTTCCAGGGTTTAAGTCAGCCTTAAGAAACCCGTGCTTCAATGGGTTGCGCCATGAGCGGCGGCAACCGCTTTTTCACATCATTATCTCCGCTGTGATCTTGGACAGGGATGTCTTTCTTTTTTGAGCCCGCTCATTCATTCACGAGGATGAAGCGGCGGTTCAACGGCTGCACGGGACGGGCATTGCTGCCGATGGTGTAGCCAAAGTCCGTGAGCTGGCTGTCGGCCACGCTGACATCGTATTTCATGACGAACCAGCTGACATTCTCGGTGCATGGCGGCGTCGTCAGCGAGCCCATGTAATGGTAGAACCTCTGGGGCTTTGCCGGCAGCAGATCCGCCGCGTTGACGGTAACGCCATCAACGGCGACCACCTTGTCCAGCTCATGGGGAATATGCTTCCAGATGGCGGCCACGGTTCCGTTGGCGGCGCCCCTGTTCATCATGACGCCGACCACGGCAAGCTCTCCCGCTGCATTTTTATGCACCAGATGCGCTTCCATCCTGGCGCGCTTGCCGTTGATCCTGTGCTCGCTGGGGGCATGGAAGTGGAACTGGAGCAGCTCATAGCGGTGACCGGCGACCGTCATGCTGCTGCCCGGGGCATAGTCGACCTGAATGGTGTGGCCGTTGTTCAGCACCTTCAGGGGCGTGGGTTTGTAGAAAAACTCAATGGCGCCAATCTCGCTGTTCAGGGTGTCTTCGATATTGATATTGATGGGTGATTGCTGCCTGCCGGCGCTGCATGCCTTGTATTCAGGCTTGAGTTCACCCCATTTCTCAGGGCCGGCCCCGCCGCCATAACTCCAGTGGACCGGGGGCTGGCCATGATCAGCCGCCAGTGTTGGGAAGCCCGTAACCGCAGCAAGCACCGCAGCGATAAGCACTAACCGATATTTTTTCATTCTACCCACCTAATTTATTGATATATAAGCTGATCCCATTTTACAGCAGCGGCCACCCCCGGGCCAGCGTCCGGCCCGCGGCAGGTTTTTTCACATCGCACAGGCCTGCCTGCGCGCCGCATAGGCATGGACCAGCCGGTCGATGCAGGCCTGGTCATAGGGACGCAGGCCGCTCAGGACCATGCTCTTGGTGCCTCTGCCGATCACCTCACCCGATTCCGTCAGGCAAAACTCCAGGAGCACCCGGCCTCTCTTTTTATTGATTTCCAGGCTGGAATCGACCAACTCCAGCCTGGGGTTGGCGAAATCGAGCCGCTCCAGTTCGAATGACATGCCCTGATACATCACCAACGGCCGGTCCGGGTTGATCATGACACCACGCTCGGCCATCAGGGGAACCAGAATGTGGGGGAAGTTATGCCCGGAAAACTCCACATAGCTGCGGATGAAGCCCCGGATCCGGTCCCGGCCGGCGGCAACATCGCCGCTGCGTTCGACAACCAGGTACTCCTTGCCCGCCCCGTCACGAATGGCGATCGTTTCGGCGGTGGTGTCCGGAAAGACCAGCGGAACATCGCCGCCGACCATGCCGGAGAACACGAAGTCCATCCTTTTGCTCAGGCCGTACCTGGCCAGAACCAAGGCGAACAGCAGGTCGCCGGGCACGCAAAAGCGCTTGGCGTCCGCATCGTGGAGGGGATTGAAGTCATTCGCAATCTCTTTGGCGAAAGCGCTGGCCTGCCGGCGGGAAACCCGAACCCCCTCCTCCGTATCGGTATGATACTTATCTAAAAACATGGCTTGGTTATCGCGAAGGTCAGGTGTTGATCCGGCACGGACAGCATCGGCGGGAGGCAGACATCAAGACACCCGGATGGCAGTGACGGGAAACCGCCACCGTACCGGCGGCCTCATGACGGCACAAGGAACAGGGACTCAACGCTGCAACATGACGGCGATCAGCTGGTCTTCCAGCTCGATGCGGGTTGCAAGCTCCTCTCCCAGCTTGGACAGGTCATCGGACAAATGATCCAGTTGCAGCTCATGGTCCGACTCATCATATTTGTCATTGAAGGCCACGGCGATTTCCGTGGTCTCAAGGATGCGCGGATAGTTCTTCTCCGCCACCGCGATAACCGCTTCCCGTCTTTCCTTCCGGTTTGCGATGCGGTCGTAGACCTCGAAATGGCCAAAGGCGATGTAATCCACCAACACCTCGCAAAACTCCTGCAGATGCTGTTTTATCGGTTTGTCCGGGGAGAAGGGCTCCAGGCCCGCCACATGCCAGTAGAGCGTGAACATCTCCTGGCGCTCCGCCAGCAGCTTGTCAATCATATCCCGGGTGCCGGTGCGCCGCTCAACCTGTTCCCCAGTCCGATCATTCATCATGCTTCGACCCTTATCGTTATGTTGCAGGCTCCAATAAAACCACCAACCGGCTCATGCTGGCAAGGGCCGCATGCGCCGGGGCGGTCAGATCATCATTTTACCGCCAATCAGCAATAACAACAGTGCAAAAATCCTTTTCAGGGCGGACACGGGCAGGCTGTGCGCCAAATGCGCCCCCAGGGGGGCGGCCGGGATACTGGCCGCCACGACGCCCAGCACCGCCGGCCAATGGACAAAGCCGCTGCTGCCGGCCGGCAGGGCGGGCCCGCCCCAGCCGGCAACGGCGAAACCGAGGCCGCCGGCCAGGGCGATGGGCAGCCCACAGGCGCTGGAGGTCGCCACCGCCTGGCGCATCCCCACCCCGCGCCGGTTGAGAAAAGGCGTGGTCATGGTGCCGCCGCCGATGCCGACAACGGCCGAGACCAGGCCGATAAGGCCGCCGGCCAGGCCCAGACCCCAGCTTCCGGGAAGATCACGGTCTCCTCTCCCGGGCGTCCCCGCCAGCATGCGGGCCCCTGCCACAACGGCGAACAAAGCAAAGGCCCGCTGGAGAACGGGAGCCGGCAGGCTGTCCGCCAGCGCCGCCCCCAGCAATGCGCCGATCAGGATGCCTGGCGCCATGGCGCCGGCCAGGGGCCACTGAACGGCGCGGCGGCGGTGATGGGCGTAAACGGATGAGATGGAGGTCACCACAATGCTGGCCAGGGAGGTCCCCACCGCCAGATGGGCCACAATGGCCCCGTCAAGGCCCCTGGCGCCATAGATCCAGATCAGGGCCGGCACGATAATGAGCCCGCCGCCGACCCCCAGCAGGCCGGCCGCCAGACCGGCCACCGCCCCCAGCGCCAGGTAGGCGGGCAGGTCTTGCATAGGGAGCCAGTCGGGAAGATACTCCATCGGAAACGCGTCTAATCCGGCAATGGTTCAAGGAGGCCAGACAATGAAGATTAACAGGGTCTGTATTCTCGGCGGTAGCGGCTTCGTCGGACATCACCTGGCCTGCCGCCTGGCCAGGAGGGGCATCCAGTGCCGCATCCCCAGCCGCCATCCCCAGCGCCACCGGGACCTGGAGGTGCTGCCGGGAGTCCGTCCCGTTGCGGCGGACATCTTCGATCCGGCAAGCCTGAAGGCGCAGTTTAGCGGCTGCGACGCCGTCATCAACCTGGTGGGCATCCTCAATGAGAGCGGCGACGAAGGGGGCTTCCGGCGGGCCCACGTGGAGCTGGTGGACAGGGTCATGGAGGCCTGCAAGGCGGCCGGGGTGACCCGGCTGCTGCATATGAGCGCCCTCAATGCGGACCGGGAGCGCGGCCCCAGCCGCTACCTGTCCACCAAGGGGGAAGGCGAGAACCACGCCCACGGCCATCCGGAGATCAGGGTCACCAGCTTCCGGCCCTCGGTCATCTTCGGCCCCGGCGACAGCTTCTTCAACCGCTTCGCCGAACTGCTGGGCCTGGTCCCGGCCCCCTTCCCGCTGGCCTGCCCGGACGCCCGCTTCGCCCCCGTCTACGTGGGCGACGTGGCCGACGCCTTCATCCGGGCCCTGGCGGATCCCGCCACCTGGGGCCGCCGCTATGATCTCTGCGGCCCGCGCATATTCACCCTGCGGGAACTGGTGCGCTACAGCGCCGACAATCTCGGCCTGGCCAGGCCCATTATCGGACTCGGCGACTCCGCCTCCATCCTCCAGGCCCGGATCCTCGAACGCCTGCCGGGGCAGCCCTTCAGCTACGACAACTATCTGTCGCTGCAGGTGGACAGCCTGTGCCGGCACAACGGCCTGATTGAGCTTGGCATCGAGCCTGCGGACGTGGACAGCATTGTGCCCCTCTATCTCGGCGCCCGCTCGAAGCAGGGGCGCCTCGCCCGGCTCCGGCGGCTGACCTGAGGGCGGCCAGCCGGGCCGCACGCGCTTCGGGGGAGAGTCCCTCCATGCGCTCACAGGCCCGGTAGAAGGCGGCGAGATCACCGCCCCCGCGCTCCAGCAGCGCCAGCAGACCCGGCAGCAGCCGCCGGTAGGTGGCCACCGAGGCCAGGCGGGCGTTGTTCAAGGGGCGATCGAACCAGCGGTCGTAGCCGCTGTAACCGCCCCAGCCCTCCTTCAGCCGGGCATACTCATCCCGCAGCCGGCCGAACTCCGCCGCCTTGGCGGCGCGCATCCCGGCCTCTGGCAGGGGGCGGGCATACAGCTCGATGAGCCGCTCCCTGGCGGCCAGCAGCAACCGCACGAAGTCCTCCTCCCGCGCCTGGTTCTCCCGCCAGCGGGCCAGCCCCGCGCCATCCTTCCTGGCCGCCATCCAGCGCTCCACCCCCACCTGCTCCACGGCGCTGGCGAAGGCCTCGTTGAAATTGCTGTCACCCGGAAAATAGAGCCGCTGATGGGCCAGCTCATGAAAGATCAGCCCGGCCAGACTGGGTTCCGGCCAGTTGATCACCGTGCTCGGCAGGGGGTCATCGAACCAGCCCAGGGTGGAATAGGCCGGCACCGGCTCCACCACCACATCCAGGCGCTGATGCGCCAGGCCCGCGGCAAAGGTCTCCGCCCGGTCATTGGAAAAATAGCCCCGGTAGGCGGCGCAGCCCACCACCGGATAGCACCACTGCCTGGGCCGCATGGAAAATTCCGGCGTGGCCACTACACTCCAGACCATGGCGGAACGCCCGAGATCGGCATAGCTGCGGTAGCTGCCGTTCTCCGGCAGCCCCAGCGCACGGCTGGCGAAATCCCGCATCTCCAGCACCAGACGCAGGCGCTTTCGCAGCTTATCCGGCGTCGCCGCATCGGCGATCAGTTGCTCCATGGGCTGGCGCCGCCCCAGCAGATCCAGTTGCCCATGAATGGACTGGGCGTAATAGCCCAGGGTTGCACAACCCGGCAAAACCTGAAGAATCAGCAGCAGCAAAAGGGCCTTTGGCATGCGCATGAAGCACACGTTAGCATGACGGCGATGAGCGACAAACAGATGAGGGTCTACCTGGTCGGCGGGGCCGTGCGGGATCTGCTGCTCGGCCAGCCGGTCAGGGAGCGGGACTGGCTGGTCACCGGGGCCACGCCGGAGCGGTTGCGCGCCCTGGGCTACCGGCAGGTCGGCAAGGATTTCCCCGTATTCCTGCACCCCGAAACCCATGAGGAATATTCCCTGCCGCGGCGCAACAGGGGTGACGCCGGCAGCGGCCCGGTGGGTATCGAGGAGGATCTGGCCCGGCGGGATCTCACCATCAACGCCCTGGCCCGGGGTCCGGACGGCGAGATCATCGACCCCTGCGGCGGCCGGGCGGATCTGGAAAACCGCATCCTGCGCCACACCCCTTCCTTTACCGAGGACCCGGTGCGGGTCCTGCGGCTGGCCCGCTTCGCCACCCGTTATCACGGCCTGGGGTTTCGCATCGCCCCGGAGACTTGCGAGCTGGCGCGGGAGATGGCCGCCGCCGGGGCGCTGGACGATCTGGTCCCGGAGCGGGTGTGGGGGGAAATCTCAAAGGCCCTCGGGGAAGAGAAGGCCCACCTTTTCTTCAAGGTCCTGCGCGACCTGGATGCCCTGGCCCCGGTCCTGCCGGAGCTGGACCGCCTGTTCGGCGTGCCCCAGCCCAGGAAATACCACCCGGAGATCGACACCGGCCTGCACAGCCTGCTGGTGCTGGAACAGGCCTGCCGGTTGAGCGGCGACCCCCAGGTGCGCTTCGCCGCCCTGGTCCACGACCTGGGCAAGGGCGCCACCCCCCCGGAGCTGTGGCCCAGCCACCGCGGCCATGAAAAGCGTGGCGCGGCCATCATCGAGTCCCTCTGCCGGCGCCTGCGCATCCCCAACGCTTGGCGCGACCTGGCCATCCAGGCGGCCCGTTACCACACCCGCTGCCACCGGGCCCTGGAGCTGCGCCCGGGCAAGCTGCTGGACACCCTGATGACCCTGGACGCCCTGCGCCGCCCGCAACGCTTCGAGCAGTTCCTGCTGGTCTGCGAGGCCGACATCCGGGGCCGCGCCGGCATGGAGCGGCGGGACTACCCCCAGGCCGCCTATTTCCGCGCCGTCAGGGAGGCCGCCGCCGGGGTGGACGCCGCCGCCATTAGCCGCGCCGGGGCCGACCCCCAAAGAATCGCGGCACTTGTGGCACAAGAGAGAATCGGGCGGATCGCCGCAGTGCGGAAATCAGCCCCCGGCTGAGGGCCTGTTCCCCGCCTTTTGTAACCCGCATCCGTCCAGAAACGGTGCTTTTTTCTTCGCGGCTGAAGCCGCTCCTACAAAAATAATCTGTAAATTCAGTTGGTTGTAGGAGCGGCTTCAGCCGCGAAGGAATCTCGCACATGGTTTGCGGATGCCAACCGGCTTGTGACTTCCGGTGAAGCCGGACTGCGTCAGATTCCGATAAACACCGCCGAGGCCGCCGATTGGATCACGTTCTTGATGCGCCGGTTGGTGGTGTCGGCCACGATTTGGGCCATGCTGTCCTGCAGGGCGATGATCTTGCCGAACAGGCGCTCGAAGCTCAGGTTCCGGATGGGGCCGGCAACCTCGTTGGTGACGAAAAAGAGCCTTCCGCCGGCATCCCTGTCGTTGCTCAGCTTCCACACCGCGATCTCGATGTTGCGCGCCGCGTTGTACAGCCTTTGGGGGTCCAGCTCATCCAGCAGGTAGAACTCCTGCTGGCCGTTATAGGCGTCCAGCACCATGCCGCGCAGCCCCTCCACCAGGGCCAGCACCCGATCACCCTGGAAATCCTCCTCGAAGGCCAGGCGCATGCTGCCGACGGAGCGCCGCCCCCGTAACTCGGGAAACCGGGCCGGACGGGCCGCGCCGAACACCCGCTCCACCGCCGCCTCGATGCCGGGCTGGCCGCCCTTGCGCCACTCCCGGGGATTGCGCCGGTAGAGCTTTTCCATCAGGGTGCGCAAATGGCCCAGGGTGAGCCGCAGATGGGTCTCGGCCACCAGGTCCACGTCGCTCTTGGCCAGATCCCTCACCTGGAACGGCCGGGGCTCGATGGCCGGGTCCTTGGGGCTCGCCCCGTTGCAGCCCGCGAGCGATACCAGCGTGACACAGAGCAGGCCGCCGGCGATGAAACGGGAAACCGCCATGTTCAGAGCCGCCCGCGCAGGTCCCGCAGGCTGAAGCCCGCCAGGGGCCGGTCCAGGCGGCGGGTCAGCGCCAGCACCTGGAAACGCTCCCCCATCTCCGACGGCAGGGTCAGGCGCTTCACCCCCTGCATCAGGGTCAGGTGGGCCTTGACGTCATGGGGGTCGGACGCCGCGATCAGCGCATCCAGACCACAGCCGAGGAGGAAGTGGGCCTGGGTGGTGTAGCCGCCGAGATCGAACCCGGCATCCAGGCCCGCCCGGGCCACCGCGGTAAAATCCACATGGGCAGTGATATCCTGCAGGCCGGGCAGGATGAGGGGGTCGCCGTGGGCCCGGTGGCGGTAGTGGCACAGCAGGGTGCCGGCGCTGCGCTGGGGATGGTAGTACTCCGTGCGGGGGTAGCCGTAGTCGATGAGCAGCACCGCGCCGGCCTCCATGGATTGCGCCAGCTCCCGCAGCCAGGGACCGGCGCGCAGGTTGAGCTCGGATTCGTAGCCGGCGTCGAACCCTCCCAGGCATTCCTGCAATGCGCTGACGGCCTCCTCCAGGCCGGGGGTGAGAGGCTCATCCCAGAAGGCCCGGAAGCCCTCGTCCCGCCAGCATACGAAGCCTTCCCGGACGCCGTCTTCCCCGATGCGGAAACGGCTCACCGGCATGGCGTCCAGCACCTCGTTGGCCACCACGGCGCCGCGGAATCCCGGGTCCGGCAGCGCATCCAGCCATTCCACCCGGTCCAGCAGGTGCGGCGCTCTCGCCGCCAGGGTCTCGCGCTGGCGCTGGCGCAGGTCGGGGCTCAGCTCCAGGAT
>DRKS01000009.1 GCA_011051655.1 Sedimenticola sp. | reverse complement strand
GGTTTTTCCTCGCCGGCCACATGCTTTTTCAGAAAGTCCAGGTAGCCGATGATGACGCCGAGCTGGTTGTTGAAGTCGTGGGCGATGCCGCCGGAGAGCTGGCCGATGGCCTCCATCTTCTGGGACCGGCGCAGGGCCTCCTCGGTCTGTTTGCGTTCGGTGATGTCTTCGTACACCCCCAGGACCCCGAATACGTTGCCGTCCAGGTCCCTCAGCGGAATCTTGCTGGTCTGCAGCCAGCGCTGGGCGCCGTCCGGCCAGACCTGGGGTTCTTCATAGTTCAGCTTGGGTATGCCGCTTTGCATAACCTGCCGGTCATCCGAGCGATAGAGTTCCGCCTGCCCGCGCCAGCTCAGCTCGAAGTCGTTCTTGCCGATGATTTGTTCGGGAGAATCCAGCCCCGCATCCTCGGCAAAGCAGCGGTTGCAGCCGAGGTAGGCGCTGTCCAGATCCTTCCAGAAGACGCGCACCGGTATGGTGTCCAGGACCAATTGCAGCATCCTTTGGGATTCCTGCAGGGCCTGCTCCACGCGTTTGCGCGCGCTGATGTCTTGCTTGACGGCAACGAAACGGATGATGTCACCCTGCTCGTCGAACACGGGGGAGATGGTTTGCTCTTCGCTGTAAAGGGTACCGTCCTTGCGCCGGTTCACCAGTTCACCGCGCCACACCCGGCCCGAGAGAATCGTCCCCCACATGTCACGGTAGAATGGTGCATCCTGCCGGCCCGAATTGAGCAGGGACGGGTTCTGACCGGCCACCTCCTCCCGGCTGTAGCCGGTCAGGGTGGTGAACGCCTCGTTGGTCCACTGAATATTGCCGTTGCGATCGGTGACCACGATGCCGCTGGCCGCCGCTTCGAGCGCCGCCGCCTGCACCCGCAGTTGCTCTTGCGCCTGCCTGATCCCGGTGATGTCGGTATGGATGGCCACATACTGGTAGGGCTCCCCCTTGCTGCCCATGAACGGCACAATGGTGGTTTCCACCCAGTAACAGGCGCCGTCTTTGGCCCTGTTTTGAATCTGGCCGCGCCATACCTTCCCCCGGGAGAGGCTGTCCCACATGTCCCGGTAGAAATCGGGGGAATGATAGCCGGATTTCACAATGCGGTGATTCTGGCCGATCAGCTCGCTCCTCTTGTATTTGCTGATTTCGCAAAACCTGTCGTTGGCATAGGTGATGCGGCCGTTCTTGTCGGTGATGCTGACAATGGCGTGCTGATCCATGGCGAACTTCTGATAATTCAGATCGGTTATGCTTTGGCGCAGCCTGCCGGCCACCTGGTTCAGCCTGAACAGGGTGTAACCAATGGTGACCAGCAACAACAGCGAGAATCCCGCCAGCATCTGGCGGTAGCCATTGGCGCTTTGCTGCATCCGGGCGTACTCATCGGCGTAGGCGGCCAGCAGTTCGTCCATGTGCTGTTCCACGGGCAGGTCGAGTATCCGCCGCATCAGAACATCGGCCTGTCCCTTGTTTTCCCGCAGGATGGCGGCGTGGGTGAGCAGGTTATCCAGGTCCCGCCGCAAGACGGGGTCCCGCCGGGCGAAACCGCTTGTCAATGTCTTGGCCGTGTCCTCCAGGCGGGGAATGAGGTCTGCTTCGCTGCTGAGGTTGTAAATCAGGATGTCGCGCAACAGGACATTGAGGGAATGCCGCATGCCGTCACCCCAGGCGTCGGCGGGCAGGCGCGCGATAAGCCGGGAGACGGCCACCGGCAGGTAACGCAGGGAGTTGCGCGACAGGGCATGGCGGGATTTGAACGCCTCCAGTAATTCACGTTTCTGCGCCAGGTCCTGGCGGAGGGCCTCCATATCGTGGTCGAGGGTGCAAGGATCGGAGGTGCAGAGTTGTTGCAGTTCCTCTGCTATCTGCACCCGCAGCCGGCCGAGTTCGGCCATTTTCTTCACCGTCGGATCGTAATGGGGCAACAGGCCCAGCCTTATCTCCAGGACATGCTGGTTCAAGACGGCGTCCGTCCGCTCGAACCAGCCGATGCGTTCCAGCAGCCGGTTGTGCCGGTCGACATCCACCGCCTGGGTCCTGACATACAGGAAGGACATGACGAGCACCGCGCCCAGGCCCAGGGTGGCGTATCCGGCAGGCTTCCAGTTCATGGCGCCGCCCTCTCCGCGTCACCCCCGGTGGCACCGAGCCGCCGGCCCCGGTATTTTCCGGGCAGGGTCTGAAGAAACGCCACGAGGCAATGGATATCCCGGTCCGGGATCGCATAGCCAAGCTGATATTTGGCCATGACCCGTATCACCTGCTCCAGGGTCTTGACCGAACCGTCATGAAGATAGGGGGCGGTCAGCACGGCGAGGCGCAGGCTGGGAACGCGGAAGACATAACGGTCAGGGTCCTTGCCGGTAACGTTGAAGCGCCCCTGGTAGGCCTGGGTGGCATCGCCCCTGTCGGCGAAATAGTCCCCGAACACCCCGAATTTCATGAACAGGTTGCCGCCCACATTGCTGCCCTGATGGCAGGAGGCACAACCGTAGTCCTTGAACAGACGGTAGCCTTCCTTTGCCTCCGCACTGATGGCTTCGGCGTCACCCAGCAGAAAGCGGTCGAAGGGGGAATCCAGGGTGACCAGGCTGCGTTCGAAGGTTGCGATGGCGTCACGGATGGCGGCCGCCGTGATGCCATCCGGGTAAAGCCTGCCGAAGGCCCTCCCATAGTCCGGATCCTGCCGGAGCCTGGCGACGATCTCGGGCCAGCTGGTGGCGAATTCGCCGGGATTGGTCACGACGAAATCGATCTGTTCCTCCAGGCTGTTGGCCCGTCCGTCCCAGAACTGGCGGTGATTGAGGCCGCCGTTGAACACCGTCAGGGTATTGAGGGCGGGCCCGGCGCCCGTCCTGCCCTTGGGATGGGGCAGGTTGTCGGCGCCATTGGACCCCAGGTCATGGCAACTGCCGCAGGCCATGTCATTGTCCCGTGACAGGCGGGGATCCAGAAACAGGCGTTCTCCCAGGCGGACCTTGTCCGGATCCAGCCCCTCCGGCGGGGAGAGCGGCTGGATGGGTTCATGATGCAGGCCCGGCACGGCCTCCACGGACGGCGGCAACTTATGGGCGGTGGCCTCGGCGGCCAGCATCAAAAGAAGAGCGGCCGGGATCACGACGCCTGCCCGCCCCCGTCTGAACGCCGCCAGCCGCCTCATGCCCCTGTGCCCCCATCGAGCACCAGCCGCACCCGCCGGGCCAGATCCGCCTTGCGGTAAGGCTTGCCGAGCAGATGGGCGGAAAACCGGCCGAGGCCGTTGGGGGCCATGGCCTTGGAGGTGAAGCCCGAGGTCAGCAGCACCTTCAGGCCGGGCCTGAGCCGGGTCGCCCGCCGGGCCAGCTCATAGCCGTTCATGCCGCCGGGCATCACCACGTCGCTGAACAACAGATCGAAGGACCCGTCGCCCTCCAGTATCTCCAGGGCCCGGGCGGCGTTCGCGGCGGTGCGGCTGCAATATCCCAGTTCACCCAGGTACTGGCCGGCCAGGGTGAGCAGGTCGGGCTCGTCATCGACAATCAGGATGCTTTCGCTGCCGGTGGGCAGTTCGGCCGTTTGCCCGTTGTTGGCGGGAAGAGGCGCTTCCGAGGCCGGGGAACGGGGCAGATATATACGGATGCTGGTGCCCACGCCGGGTTCCGAATATACCTTGATATAGCCGCCATAACGCTTGACGAAACCGTAGACCATGGCCATGCCCAGGCCGGTGCCCTTGCCCTTGGGCTTGGTGGTAAAAAAGGGTTCGAAGACGTGCTCCAGGGTCTGCTGGTCCATGCCGGCGCCGGTGTCGCTCAGCATCAGCTGGACATAGTCGCCGGGCTCGACACCGGGGTTGAGGGCGGCATAGTCCGCGTCCAGGCGCTTGTTGCCGGTCTCGATCAGGAGCTTGCCGCCTCCCGGCATGGCGTCGCGGGCGTTGATGACCAGGTTCAGGATGGCGTCCTGGAACTCGCCGGGATCGATCTCGGTCAGCCAGAGCCCGTCGGCCGGGAAGTATTGCACCTCCACCTCGGGGGTGACCGAGCGGGCGATCATGGTCTCCAGCTCCTGGAACATGGCGTTGAGATCCACGATAGTCTTTGCCGGGCTCTCCCGGCGGGAAAAGGCCAGCAGTTGCCGGGTGAGGTCCATGCAGCGCTGGGTCGCCTTGACGGCGGTGTCCACCCACTTGGCCGGTTTTTCCTCGCCGGCCACATGCTTTTTCAGAAAGTCCAGGTAGCCGATGATGACGCCGAGCTGGTTGTTGAAGTCGTGGGCGATGCCGCCGGAGAGCTGGCCGATGGCCTCCATCTTCTG
>DRKS01000008.1 GCA_011051655.1 Sedimenticola sp. | reverse complement strand
CCCCCGACGGCGGCGTTTTGCCCTGTCCGGCCTCGAGGGCAGGCTGGTCTGGACCCGGGGGCTGGAACCGGAGGACTCCGTCCTGGCCTGGGAGAACGGCCACCTGCTGGAGGGCATCAGCCTGGGGGCGGCGGAGTTGGATCTCCAGTTGCAGGGCGAGTCGGCGCGGCTGATCCACCCGGCCGGGATTCCGGTGCTGGACGGGCGGCTGGAGTTGCAGGTTTTCGACCTCTTCCTGGAGGAAACCGGGCCCCGGATCGAGTTCGGCGGGGCCCTGACCCCCGTCTCCATGCAGGCCTTCAGCCGGGCCATGGGCTGGAGGCCGCTGCCGGGCAAGCTCTCCGGAGGCATCCCGGGGGCCCGCTATGAAAATGGCGTGTTGACGCTGGAGGGCGCCATGCTGGCCAGCGTCTTCAACGGCTGGATCATCGTGCGCGATCTGCGGCTGGAAGACCTGTTCGGCGTATGGCCCACCCTCAGCGCCAACCTGGAGCTGAAAAACCTGGACCTGGAGGCGCTGAGCAGCACCTTCTCCTTCGGTAAAATCACCGGCAGGCTGGAGGGCCGCATGGACAACCTCTGCCTGGAGAACTGGCGGCCGGTTTCATTCGACGCCCGCTTCGCCACGCCGGAGCATGATGACAGCCGCCACCGCATCAGCCAGCGCGCGGTGGACAACATCTCCAACCTTGGCGGCAGCGGCGTGGCCGGCGCCCTGTCCCGCACTCTGCTCGGCTTTTTCGATGAGTTCGGCTACGAGCGGCTTGGGATCAGCTGCCGCCTGGAAAACGGCGTTTGTGAAATGGACGGCGTGGAGCCCGCGCGGCAGGGCTATTACCTGGTCAAGGGCGGTGGCATCCCGCGCATCGATATCGTAGGCTTCAACCGGCGCATCGACTGGGAGCTGTTGATCGGCAAGCTCCGGGAGATCATCGACCGCGGTGCGGGGGAGGCCCGGGTAGAGTAAACCCAGTACGAAATCCTTCGCGCCTGAAGGCGCCCCTGCCGTAGGAGCGCCTTCAGGCGCGAAGAAACAAGCACCGTTTCCGGGATTGCAGCCAGAGGCTTGAACCAACCGCCGGGCATGAAAGTCCATTGATGAGGGTCATGAATATTTTTACAGGAGAACATGGGATGAAATCACTCAGAACAGGCGCGCTTTTCGGCGCGGTGCTGCTGCTCGGCGCCTGCGTCACCATCAATATCTATTTCCCGTCCGCCCAGGCGGAGGAGGCGGCGCGGGAGATGGTCAAGGACATCCTGGGCAAGGAGGACGCGAAGCCCGAAGGGGACCGGGAATCCGCGCTGAAACGTCCGTTGCCGCTGCTCGTGCGGGTGGGGGCAGGGGTGCTTGATTTCCTGATCCCGGCAGCCCAGGCCGCGCCGCCTGATTTTACGGTCAACACCCCGAAGATCCGCAAGCTGCAGGCCCGGATGAAGCAACGCAATGCCTCCCTGAAGCGCTATTACGCCAACGGCGCCATCGGCTTCACCCGCGACGCCCTGGTGAAGATACGCAACGCCTCCGCCATTCCCCTGAAGGAACGCAGCAAAGTGCAGAAGATGGTCACCGCCGAGAATGTTGACCGCAACGCCCTTTACCGGGCCATTGCCGAGGCCAACGGCCACCCGGAATGGCTGCCCAATGTGCGCGACACCTATGCTGGCATCTGGGTCGACGAGGCGGGCAAAGGCTGGTGGTATCAGGATGCCAGGGGCAAGTGGCAACGCAAATGAGCCGGTCCCGGCGAAAGAAGCTGCCCGTCGAACCGGTGGCGGCGACCATCGAATCCCTCGGTCACGACGGCCGGGGCGTTGCCCATATCGATGGCAAGGCGGTGTTCATCCATGGCGGGCTGCCGGGGGAAGAGGTTCTGTTTACCTATTCGAAGCAGCGGCGCAAGTATGATGAGGGCCAGGTTGTTGAGGTCATAAAGCCTTCGCCGGAACGGGTGGAGCCCGCCTGTCCCCACTTCTGCGTTTGTGGCGGTTGCAGCCTCCAGCATCTGGCGCCCGCCGCCCAGCTTCGCCACAAGCAGCAAACCCTGCTGGACGCCCTGAAGCACATCGGCCAGGTGCGGCCGGGGGAGATTCTTCCCCCCCTGGAACTGGATGACCACTGGGGTTATCGGCGCAAGGCCCGGCTCGGGGCCAAGTATGTGACCAAGAAGGGCAAGGTGCTGGTGGGTTTCCGTGAGCGGGGCTCCAGCTTTATTACCGATCTCACCTGCTGCAAAGTGCTGCACCCGAAGGTGGGTGAGCTGATCGGCCCCCTGGCCGGGTTGATCGAGGGGCTTTCCATCCGGGATAAGGTTCCGCAGATTGAGATGGCTATGGGGGATGAGGTCTGTGTGCTGATATTCCGGGTTCTGGAGGGCCTGACCGGGGATGATTGCACCAGGCTGGAGGCCTTTGGCGATACCCATGACATCAGCATTTATGTCCAGGAGGGCGGGCTGGATACGGTGCGGCCCCTGTCGGGCGAGGCGGCCGATCTGACCTATGCGTTGCCGGATTTCGACCTGGAGTTCCATTTCCTGCCAACGGATTTCACCCAGGTCAACAGCGGCATCAACCGCCTGATGGTGCGCCGGGCGGTGGACATGCTGGACCCGGCGCCCCAGGACCGGGTGCTGGAGCTGTTTTGCGGGTTGGGCAACTTCACCCTGCCGCTGGCCCGGCGGGCGGCGGAGGTAGTGGCCGTCGAGGGCGATGCCGGCCTGGTGGCGCGGGCCCGTGAGAATGCCAGGGCCAACGGCATTGGCAACACCGTCTTTTACACCGCCAACCTCTATGAGCCTTTGGTGCAGGAGCCCTGGTTGGGCCTGTCCTTCGACAAGGCGCTGCTGGATCCGCCGCGCACCGGTGCCGTGGAAGTCCTGGAGCACCTGCCCAGGCTTGGGATAAAACGTATTCTCTACATCTCCTGCTATCCCGGCACCCTGGCCAGGGATGCGGGGGAGCTGGTCAACAAGCACGGCTATGAACTGCGCGCCGCCGGGGTGATGGACATGTTTCCCCACACCGCCCACGTGGAGTCTGTCGCCCTGTTTGAAAAGAGTTAATCCATGGCTGTAGAAATAGAGCGTAAGTTCCTGGTGATAAACGACAAATGGCGCAGCAATATTCTGTCCGAGACGCGCCTGAAGCAGGGGTACCTGAGTAACCGGGGGAATGCCTCGGTGCGTGTGCGCATGGGGGCGGGACGGGCCTTTCTCAACATCAAGAGCGCCACCCTTGGGGTGCGCCGTTGTGAGTTCGAGTATGAGATTCCCGTGGAGGACGCCGAGGATCTGCTGGAGCAGCTGGCCATGCGGCCCTTTATCGACAAGACCCGCTACAAGGTGGCCTGCGGATCCCACACCTGGGATCTCGATGTATTTCATGGCGAAAACGACGGCCTGGTAGTGGCCGAGGTCGAGCTGGATTCTGAAGACGAGGCCTTCGAGATGCCGGACTGGGCGGGGGAGGAGGTGTCGGGTGATCCCAGGTATTACAACGTCTGCCTGGTGAAGCACCCCTTCAGCAAATGGTGAAATACGTCCCTGTATCTCACTTTTTCGGGTTGTCCGATGGTGTCAATCCGTATCCCACCCGTTCACCAGCATCAGGGTGACGCTGACCAGAATGGCGATGAGCGGGACGAGCATTGCGATAGTCATAAGGTTCATGCTTTCCTCCTTCGGGCGGTGACGCCCTGGTTTTATTGATTGGGCTGCGGTCCGTTATTTGCAGCCGCCGTGGAAACCGGATCGATCTTTGTGTCCGGCCGTTTCTGCTCCAAAAACCGAGAAATTTGGTCAACTATATTTAGACCGAGTAAATTAATCAAGTATTAATTTCCTACTAATTTAATCAGGTTTTACCCTTGCGGCGTCTTCGCATCCAGGAGGCTGCTGAAAAAAACCGCCATCCGGCCGATAACCCCATGTCTTGGGAGCAAAACGGCGGGTGAAAAAGATGGGTTACAGGCGCAGAAGCGTGATTGTCCGGCGCCGGCGTTGTCCTTGGGCGGCCGCCGGCCTGGTGGTGTTGGTTCTTGGCTGGCCCCAGGCCCCCCTTGCGGTTGAGAAACTGCGGGTGGTGGCCCTTTTTTCAGACAAGGCCATGGTGGAGATCGATGGCAAAAACCGGCTGTTGCGCAAGGGGCAGGCCACCCCGGAGGGGGTGTTGCTGATTTCGGCGGATACCAGGGGAGCGGTCATCGAGGTCGATGGAAAACGGGAAACCTACCGGCTCGGGAGCCATGTCAGCAGCAGCTACCGGAAGCCGGAGATCAGGCTGGCGAAGATCTGGCGTGATCATACCGGCAGCTTCACCACCGTGGGCGCCATCAACGGCCGCACCGTGAATATGCTGGTGGACACCGGCGCCACATCGGTCGCCATGAGCGAGGTGGAGGCCAAAAGGTTGGGGCTTCCCTATCGCCTGAAGGGAAGAAAAATCGGCGTCAGCACCGCCTCGGGATATTCCCGCGGTTACCAGATTACCCTGGACCGGGTCCGGGTGGGTGATATCCTGCTGCGCAATGTGGGCGCCACCGTGGTCGAAGGCGCCAGCCCGCGGGAGGTATTGCTGGGAATGACTTTCCTGCAGCGGGTCCAGATCGAAAACAGCGGCAACGTCATGGTGCTGCGGACAAAATACTAAATACCTGGTTTTCAGTTTTCAGTTTTCAGTTTTCAGTTTTCAGTTTTCAGTTCTCAGTTCTCAGTTCTCAGTTTTCAGTATTTGGGGGTTACTTCTTCCTTGTTCCGCTCGATCAAGGCGTAGGCCGAGTGGTTGTGGATGGATTCGAAGTTCTCTGATTCCACCACATAGCTGATGATGCGGTCGTCCCTGTTCAGCTCCACCGCCACGTCCCGCACCATGTCTTCCACGAATTTCGGATTGTCATAGGCGCGCTCGGTCACGAATTTTTCGTCCGGCCTTTTCAGCAGGCCGAAGAGTTCGCAGGAGGCCTGGGTTTCCACCAGGTCGATGATTTCCTCGATCCACACGAACCCCTTGGTGCGCACCTGGACGGTGACGTGGGAGCGCTGGTTATGGGCGCCGCGGTCCGCGATCTGTTTGGAGCAGGGGCACAGGCTGGTGACCGGCACGACGACCTTGGTGTAGATGTTGGGCTTGCCGTTTCCCACATCACCGAGCAGGGTCACATCATAATCCAGCAGGGCCGCCACGCCGGATATGGGGGCCTTTTTATTGACGAAGTAGGGGAAGTTTACTTCGATGTGGCCCGCTTCCGCCTCCAGCCGCTCGGTCATTTCGCACAGGATGTCCTTGAAGGATTCGACGCTGATCTCCTTTTCGTATTCGCTCAGGATCTCCACGAAGCGGGACATGTGGGTGCCCTTGAAGTTGTGGGGCAGGTTCACATACATGTTGAAGGTGGCGATGGTGTGTTGTTCGCCTTCGCTGCGGTCCTTCACCCGGATGGGGTGGCGAATGTCTTTGATGCCGACCTTGTTGATGGCGATGCAGCGACGGTCCTCACGGCTTTGGACGTCGGCAATGGGCTTGGTCATTCGGGTGTCCTGTGATGCAGGCTTTTCGGACAGCCTGGTCTAGTGGTTGCGGCCGATGATGTAGTTTGCGATCCAGCGCAGCGGATCGGCCTTTTCGTCCATGCCGGCCAGGCTTGCCAGGGCGTCGGCGAGGAGTTGCCCGGCGGCCTCCCGGGCGCCTTGCAGTCCCAGCAGGGAGGGGTAGGTCGATTTGCGCTGGGCCTGGTCCTTGCCCTGGGTCTTGCCCAATACCTCGGTCGCGCCTTCCACGTCCAGGATGTCGTCGCGGACCTGGAAAGCGAGACCGATGCACTTGGCGTAGTGGTCGAGCTTGAGCGCCAGCTCCTCGTCGGCGTCCGGGGTCGCCAGGGTGCCGAGCTGGACGCTGGCCCGTATCAGCGCGCCGGTCTTGTGGATGTGCAGGTTTTCCAGTTGCGCCAGGTCCAGTTCCCGGCCTTCGGCCTCCAGGTCCAGGGCCTGGCCGCCGGCCATGCCGCGGGAGCCGCTGGCCACCGCCAGGGCCTTTATCATTTGCAGGCGGGTTTCGGCGTCCGCCTGAAGGCCCTCGTCCTTGCACAGTACCTGGAAGGCCAGGGTTTGCAGGGCGTCGCCCGCCAGGATGGCGGTGGCCTCGTCGAACTTCTTGTGGCAGGTGGGCCGGCCCCGGCGCAGATCATCGTCGTCCATGGCGGGCAGATCATCGTGGACCAGGGAGTAGGCGTGGATCAGCTCGACGGCGCAGGCCGGCCCGTCGAGCCGGTCGACAGGCCCTCCCAGGGCCCTGCCCGCCGCATACACGAGCACCGGGCGAACACGCTTGCCGCCGCCAAGGGTGGCGTAGCGCATGGCGCTGTGCAATCGTTCCGGCAATGTGTGGGAGGAAGGAAGCCAATGCTCCAGCGCTTGTTCAACCCTGGCCCGGCACTCCCGCAAGAATTCCTGCAGCGGGGGATTATCCTTCATTATCGAACGGTTCCAGATCGGCTTCTGGGTTGTTGGCGCTCAGGGTTTCAACCTTCTGCTCGGCCTCTTTCAGCGCCTGCTGGCAGGTGCGCGTCAGCTCCACCCCCCGCTCGAAGGATTTAAGGGAGTCTTCCAGGGAGAGGTCCCCCTTCTCCAGGGTATCCACCAGGGATTCCAGTTCGCTGAGGGCCTCTTCGAATGAGGCTGTCTTGGGTTTTTTCTGTGCCACGGCAGAGTCCGTCAATTGAAGAACACAATACCCTAACATCACTGCTTTTGCAGTGGCAAACCCCCTGTTTTGGAAAATGCCTGAACCGGCAGCGCCCGTGATTGCCTCATTTCCTTCCCGACGGTAAACTAAGCCCCCGTTTTGTAAGTAGAAAACGGGCTCCCGCCCGGATCCCGCGCCAGCCCCGCCCGCAGCCGGCGGAAAAGCCGCCAAAAGCGGCCCGGAATCGACAGGCCGGGGGCCCTGGTTTTTATTCCCATTGCGCAGCCCGCGGGCTGCGCAATTGTTTTTTATTCGTTGATTATTGGAGTTTTTTTTAATGGCTATTGAACGCACCCTGTCCATCATCAAGCCGGACGCCGTAGCAAAAAATGTCATCGGCAAGATCTACAGCCGATTCGAGAGCGCCGGCCTGCGCATTGTCGCCGCCCGCATGATGCAGCTTTCCCGCGAGCAGGCGGAAGGGTTTTATGCCGTGCACAAGGAGCGCCCGTTCTTCAATGATCTGGTGGAATTCATGATCTCGGGACCGGTGATGGTGCAGGTCCTGGAAGGCGAGGACGCCATTGCCCGTCACCGCGAGATCATGGGGGCCACCAACCCGGCCGAGGCCGCCCCCGGCACCATCCGCGCCGATTTCGCCAAGACCCTGGATGAGAACGCGGTGCACGGTTCCGACGCCCCCGAAACCGCCGCTACCGAGATCGCTTACTTCTTCTCCGAGGATGATCTTTGCGAGCGCACCCGCTAAGCTTTGGTCCGTGACGCCTCGGGAGAGAAAAAATCTGCTGGGCCTGGAGCGCCGGGCCATGGAGGCCTGGTTCCGGTCGCTGGGCGAGAAACCCTTTCACGCCCGCCAGGTGCTCAAGTGGATACACCGGCACCAGGTCACGGACTTCGACCGGATGACGGACCTCGGCAAGGGCCTGCGGGCCAGGCTGAAGGAGCAGGCCGGGGTGCGGGTGCCGGCTGTCGTCTGCGACCAGCTTTCGGCGGACGGCACCCGCAAGTGGCTGCTGGAGCTCTGTTGCGGCAACCGGATCGAGACGGTGTACATCCCGGAAGCGGACCGGGGCACCCTCTGTGTCTCTTCCCAGGCGGGCTGTTCGCTGGATTGCGCCTTCTGCTCCACCGCCCGCCAGGGCTTCAACCGCAACCTGGACGCCGCCGAGATCATCGGGCAGCTCTGGGTGGCGATGAAGGAGCTGGGGGATGGCCAGCCCATCACCAATGTGGTGCTGATGGGCATGGGTGAGCCCCTCACCAATTTCGATAACGTGGTGGCCGCCACCGACATCATGCTGGACGATCTGGCCTACTGCCTCTCCAAATACCGGGTGACGGTCAGCACCGCCGGCATCGTGCCGGCCATGGACCGGCTGCGGGAGGTCTCCGAGGTCAGCCTGGCGGTCTCCCTGCATGCGACCACGGACGAGTTGCGTGACGAACTGATGCCGGTGAACCGGAAATACCCCATCGCCGAACTGCTGGCGGCCTGCAAGCGTTTCGTGGCCGGCGACAGGCGCCGCCGCGTGACCTTCGAATACGTCATGCTGGACGGCGTGAACGACAGCGACCGGCAGGCGCGCCAACTGGTGAGGCTGATGCAGGGCGTGCCGGCCAAGATCAACCTGATTCCCTTCAACCCCTTTCCCAGCGCCGGTTACCGGTGTTCGCCAAGGGAGCGCATCGACCGCTTCCGGGAGATCCTGTCGGCGGCCGGCCTGACCACGGTGACCCGGAAGACCCGGGGGAGCGACATCGACGCCGCCTGCGGCCAGTTGGTGGGAAGGGTGCATGACCGGAGCCGCCGCCAACCGGGGCGGCGGATGCTTGCAGGAGGCGGACTGTGAAAACAATCACCCTGATGCTGTTTCTGATCCTGGCGCAGTCCTTGCTTTGTGCCTGCACGCCACAGGCCACCCGCGGGGAGGATGAAACCGGCGCCCTGGGCCGGCAGGCGAAGACCCCCAGCGCCGGCGAAGTGTATGTAAAGCTGGCGGTCGCCTATATGCGGGAGGGGCACTTCGATATTGCATTGCAAAAGGCCAAGCGCGGGCTGGAGGTGGACCCCAAAAACCCCAGGGCCCACAACATCATCGCCCTGTTGTACGAACGCCTGGGGGAGACGGCGCCGGCCCGGGAACACTATGAGCAGGCGCTGCGGCTGGATTCGAAAGACCCTTACATCCGTAACGCCTATGGCAGCTTTCTCTGCGCCCAAGAGCAGTTCAAGGAGGCCCTCGACCAATTCGAGGAGGCGTTGCGCAATCCCCTCTATCAAACGCCGGAGGTGGCGTTGACCAATGCCGGCATCTGCGCGGGCCGCGCCGGGGATCCGGGTCGGGCGGAGGATTATTTCAGGCGTGCGCTGCAGTTGAACCCCAGGTTTCCCACGGCCTTGCTTCGCATGGCGAACATCAGCTATGACAAGGCCAACTATCTCTCCGCCCGGGGTTATCTGCAACGTTATCTCGAAGTGGCCCCCCACACGGCGGAGACCCTGTGGCTGGGTATCCGGACGGAGCGTGAGCTCGGGGATCTGGATACGCTGGCCAGCTATGAATTACTATTAAGGGCCGAATTTCCCGATTCTGAGGAAATGCGCCTGTTTGAGGAGTCGAAGCGACAATGAGCGCCTTGCCGCCAGGCAACGAAGCAGAGGTTGAAATCCAACCGGAAGAGAGCGTGGGCCAGCGCCTGCGGGCGGCGCGGGAGGCGCGCAACCTGCCCCGCGCCGAGGTGGCGGCCGCGCTGCACCTGGGCGAAAGCATCATCGAGGCCTTGGAGCAGGATGCCCGCGACCGGCTTCCCGGCCCGGTATTCGTCCAGGGCTACCTGCGCAAGTATGCGCGCCTTCTGGACATGTCCGAAGAGCCCATCCTCGAGGCCTATGGCCGCCACCACCCCCTGCCGCGCAGAAAAACCAACAAGGCCGGGCTGGCGGGAGCCCCTCTCAGGCCGGAGATCCGCAGCAACCATGCCGTGGTGCGCCTGGTGACCTGGTTTATCGTCTTCAGCCTGCTGGCCCTGGTGGTCACCTGGTGGCGGGGTTATCTCCAATGGCCGGCAGGCGACGCCGGACCGGCCGGGGAGAGCGTCGAACTCGAAGCCCCCCTTGGCGGCGAGCCCGCCGGGGCGGAATCGCTTCCGGTCCTGCCCGGGGAACTGGTGCTGGAGCAGGATTTCCGCGGCCCCAGGGAGGAAGGGCCCGGGCCGGCCGTGGAGGCAAGGACGGAGGCGCCGCTCGAGGCCGGGACGACCGTGGCGGCGGCGCCGGATGAGCCGGGGCCGCCCGCCGGGGCGGCGGAAGAGCCGCCGGAAACCCCATCCGCGGAGCCGGCAGCACCGCCAGCGGAAGAGGCGATTCCCGCCACCGCCGCCACCGAGGCGGAACCGGCCGCCGAGCCGCTGGCCCCTGAGGACAGCATCGTCATTGAATTTTCATCCACCTGCTGGACCGACATCCGCGATGCCACGGGCAGCTACAAGCTGCTGGGCAACATGCAGATGGGAGAGCGGTATGTGCTGGGCGGGGAGCCGCCCTATTCCGTCATCCTGGGCAATGCCCGGGCGGTTACCCTCACCGTCAAGGGTCGGCCCTATGACGTGAACCGGCATGCCAGGGGGAACGTGGCGCGATTCACCCTTCAGCCTGAAGACATCCCGGACAACTGATCTCCCCCAGCCGTCTCTCCCAACCGGATTTTCGTTATATGGCAAAGAACCTCCAGGCCGTCCGCGGCATGCATGATATCCTGCCGGACCGGACGCCCCTGTGGCAGCTCCTGGAGCAGCGGGTGCGCGACGTGCTCGGCCGCTACGGCTACCGGGAGATCCGCATGCCCCTGGTGGAGCAGACCGAGCTGTTCAAGCGCTCTATCGGCGAGGTCACGGACATTGTCGAAAAAGAGATGTACACCTTCGAGGACCGCAACGGCGACAGCCTGACCCTGCGGCCGGAGGGCACCGCCGGCTGCGTGCGCGCCGGCATCGAGCACGGGCTCCTGTACAACCAGGTGCAGCGGCTCTGGTACCAGGGCCCCATGTTCCGCCACGAGCGGCCGCAGAAGGGGCGTTACCGCCAGTTCCAGCAGATCGGGGTGGAGACCTTCGGCATGCCCGGCCCCGATATCGACCTGGAGCTCATCTTCATCACCCGCCGCATCTGGCGGGCGCTGGGGCTGGAGGAGGGGCTGGAGCTGCAGATCAACAGCCTGGGCACGGCCGGGGAGCGGGCGGCCTACCGGCAGCGGCTGGTGGACTACCTGAAGGCCCGTTATGACCGGCTGGATGAAGACAGCCGGCGGCGCCTGGAGACCAATCCCCTGCGCATCCTGGATTCCAAGAACCCGGACATGCGGGAGCTGATCGACGCCGCCCCGGCCCTGATGGATCATCTGGGCCCTGAGTCCAGGGCCCATTTCGAGGCCATTTGCGCCGGGCTGGACGAGGCGGGACTGGCCTACGTGGTCAATCCCCGCCTGGTGCGCGGTTTGGATTATTATGCCCGCACCGTCTTTGAATGGATCACCCGGCGGCTGGGGGCCCAGGGTACCGTCTGCGCCGGCGGCCGCTTCGACGGGCTGGTGGAACAACTGGGCGGGCGCGCCACGGCGGCGGCGGGCTTCGCCATGGGGGTGGAGCGGCTGGTGGCCCTGCTGGAGGAGGCGGGCCTGGAGCCGGGCAGCCAGGTGGACGCCTACCTGGTGCTGGTGGGCGACGAGCCCCAGCGCCGGGGCCTGCTGCTGGCGGAGCAGTTGCGCGACCGGGCGCCGGATCTGCGCCTGCTGGCCCATTGCGGCGGCGGCGGCTTCAAGAGCCAGTTCAAGAAGGCGGACCGGAGCGGCGCCCGCTACGCCCTGATACTGGGCGAGGACGAGCTGGCGCGGGGCGTTATCGGCATCAAGCCCCTGCGCGAGGAAAAGGCGCAGCAAGAGATCGCCCTGGACCGGCTGGCCGATTTTTTTGAGCAAGAAGAGAACAGGATATGACTGCACATCTGACCGAAGAAGAACAGGTTGAAGCCCTGAAAAAATGGTGGAAGGAGAACGGCAAGGCCGCGGTGGCCGGGGTGGTGCTCGGGCTGGGCGGCATACTGGGCTGGCAGGCCTGGACCCAGCACCAGCAGACCACCGCCGAGCAGGCCTCCGCCCAGTTCCAGCAACTCCTCATGGCGGTCAGGACGGGGGCCGGGGACTCCGTGATCAAACAGGGGGAATTGCTGATATCCCGGTTCGAAGACTCCACCTACGCCGTGTTCGCGGCCCTGGCCATGGCCCGGCAATACCTGGAGCAGGGTGATTCGGTATCCGCCCGGGGGCGCCTGGCCTGGGCCCTGGCCAACAGCGACGATCCCTCGGTGCAGCAGATTGCCCGCCTGCGCCTGGCCCGCCTCATGCTGAACGAGGGGGACCTGGAAGGCGCGGCCAGGCTGGCGGACGAGGCCCCGGCGGACAACTTTGCCGGCGAGTTCGCCCAATTGCGGGGCGATATCGCCATGGCCGGAAATGACCGGGAAAGCGCCCGCGGATATTACCGGGAGGCCCTGGCCAAAGAGGTCGGCAATGCCGATCTGGTGCGGATGAAGCTGGACGATCTGGCCGTCCCGGCCGGGACGCCCTGACCCCGGGGGCAGATGAGCAGGATGTTGCGCCCTGTCACCGTTACGGTCCTGGCCCTGTTGCTTGCGGGTTGCGGATCCCTGGATTACCTCAGCAGTCCCGCGGACTGGTTCGCCAGCGAGGACCACGCCGAACCGCCGGCCGAACTGACCGAGCTGGAAAACAGCATCGGGATCCAGACCCTCTGGGATGCTTCCGTGGGCGAGGGCACCGAAGGCCAGCGGCTTGAGCTGGTCCCTTATGTCTACGATGGCAAGGTCTACGTGGCCGACGGCGAAGGCAACGTGGAGGCCCTGGACGCCGCCACCGGCGATAGCCTCTGGAAGGTGGAGACCGGGCTGCCCCTCTCGGGCGGCCCCGGCGCCGGCAACGGCCTGGTGCTGGTGGGAAGCCGCGACGGCGACCTGCTCGCCCTGGACGCGGCCACCGGCCGGGAGCGCTGGCGCAGGCGCCTCAGCAGCGAGATCCTCTCCGTGCCCCAGTCCGCCCTTGGCATGGTGGCGGTGCACACCATGGACGGCAGGCTGTTCGGCCTGGACGCCAAGACCGGCGAAGAGGTCTGGCAGTACAAGCGTTCCGTGCCGGTGCTTTCCCTGCGCGGCAGCAGTTCGCCGGTGATCAGCGGCACCAAGGTCATCTGCGGTTTCGCCAGCGGCAAGCTGATGGCCTTCGATCTGGCCTCCGGCGAACTGCTGTGGGAGAGCAGCATCGCCACGCCCAGGGGCCGCACCGAGCTGGAGCGCATGGTGGACATCGACGGCGAACTGGCCGTCGTCGACGGCGTCATCTATGTGGCCACCTTCCAGGGGGACCTGGCGGCGGTCTCCGAGGAGACCGGAGTGGTGCTCTGGCGCCGCAATATGTCATCCCATGCGGGCGCCGCCGCCGATTTTCGCCAAGTCTATATTTCCGACGCCGAGGACCATGTCTGGGCGGTGGAGCCGCGCAACGGCGCGGCCCTGTGGAAACAGAAGAAGCTGCACGCCCGCAAGCTCTCGGCCCCGGCGGTGCTGGACGGCTTCATCCTGGTGGGGGATTTCGAGGGCTATGTGCATTGGCTGTCCAGTGAGGACGGCCGTATACTGGCCCGCATCCGGGTGGGGGAAAGCCCCATCACCACCCCCCCCATCGTCAGGGACGGCGTCGCCTATATCTATGGGGACGGTGGGGATCTGGCGGCTGTTCGGGTTCTTCAATAGTTATCAGTTGTCAGTTATCAGTTATCAGTTGTCAGTTGTCAGTTGTCAGTTGTCGGCTGTCAGTTGCCGCTGGTCCAAGGAGTGCCGTTTGTGTTGCCCGTCATCGCCCTGGTTGGGCGGCCCAATGTTGGTAAATCCACCCTGTTCAACCGGCTGACCCGCAGCCGGGATGCCCTGGTGGCGGACCAGCCGGGTCTGACCCGCGACCGCCAGTACGGCATCGGCAGGCTCGGCGGCAGATCCTGTCTGGTGGTGGATACCGGCGGCATTGCCGCCGATGCCCAAGGCATCGACGCCCTCATGCAGCAACAGGTGCAGCGGGCCATCGAGGAAGCGGACCATATCCTTTTCCTGCTGGACGCAAAAGAGGGCCTGACGGCGGGGGACGAGCTCATCGCAGACCGGCTGCGGCGCACCGGCAAGCCCATTACCCCCGTCATCAACAAGAGTGAAGGCCTGGAGCGGGATCTCGCCGCCGCCGAATTCCAGGCCCTTGGCCTGGGGCAGCCCGCACCCATAGCGGCGGCCCACGGCCAGGGCGTGAAGGCGCTTATCAACGGCGTGCTGGAGACCTTTCCGGAGCCCGGGGCCGGCGAAGAGATTGGGGAAACGGGAATCCGCATCGCCGTGGTGGGCCGCCCCAATGTGGGCAAATCCACCATGGTGAACCGGATGCTGGGCGAAGAGCGGGTCGTCACCTTCGACAGCCCCGGAACCACCAGGGACAGCGTCTTCATTCCCTTCCGGCGGGACGGCAGGCCCTATACCCTGATCGATACCGCCGGCGTGCGCCGCCGGGCGCGTATCAGCGACGCCATTGAGAAATTCAGCGTCATCAAGACACTGCAGGCCATCGAGCAGTCCAACGTGGTATTGCTGGTGCTGGATGCCCAACAGGGCATCGGCGAGCAGGACGCCACCCTGGCCGGGCATATCCTCGAGAGCGGCCGGGCCTTGGTCATCGTCGTCAACAAGTGGGACGGGCTGGAGCCGGACCAAAGAGACCGGATCAAGGAGGAGATGGACCGCAAGCTGCCATTCCTGAATTTTGCCGAACGGCGTTTTGTCTCCGCCCTGCACGGCTCCGGCATCGGGACCCTGTTCGAAACGGTGGAGGCGGCCTATGCCAACGCCACCCGCAAGCTGTCCACCCCCGAGTTGACCCGTATCCTCGAATCGGCCGTGGAGGCCCATCAGCCGCCGCTGGTGCGGGGACGCCGCATAAAGCTGCGCTATGCCCACCAGGGCGGGCAGAACCCGCCCACCATCGTCATCCACGGCAATCAGACGGAGCAGGTGCCGGACACCTACATACGCTACCTGGTGAACCGTTTCCGCCGGGTGCTCGATCTGTCCGGCACCCCCGTCCGCCTGCTGTTCAAATCCGGCGGCAACCCCTATGAAGGCCGTAAAAACAAGCTCACTCAGCGGCAGGTGCGCAAGCGCCAGCGGCTGAAGAAATTCGTAAAGCGCCGCAAGTAACCCGCAACCGGCTATCATTGTCTGGCCACTTTAAGGAACGCCCGGCTGACCGGGGATTTCTTAAAGATTCCCCGATCAAAGCCGTTTCTGGTTTCATGCGGGTTAAGCCCCGGCGATGGAGATATTCCTCGAATATGCACTGAGTTGGTGATGCGATGAAAAGAAACAAGCTGGTGTTTTTGGTTTTTGCCCTGGCCCTTTCCGGCTGCCTGCTGCAGGCGAAACCGGCGAAATGGAAGGGACTCATCCCGACCCTGGAGGCCGGGCAGGGGCGTATCTACTTTTACAGGGCCGCAAGCAGGAAAGGCTTTGGGATCAAGCCGATCGTGATGCTGAACGGAGAAGCAGTGGGGAAATCCATGGCGGGGGAATTCTTTATTGCCGATCGCCCCCCCGGGGTTTATGAGGCCGTTCTTTCCACCAGGTTGAATGACAAATTGAGCCTGGAACTGGGGGAGGGCGAGGAGCGATACGTCCGCATGGCCGTCGAAGCGGGAAAGATACTCTACAAGGTCCGCCTGGAGCCGGTGAGTCCGGCAACGGCGCTGCAAGAGATGAAACCCCTGCGGTTCAACAATAAAAGACGCCACTGACATGCCTGCTCCATCCAGGCCCCGCGGCTGACATCATGCTGGATACCCTCATACAGATTACGGGGATACTCGGCGCAATAATATTGCTGTACGCCTACGCCATGATCTCCAGAGGGAAACTGACCTATACCTCTCCCGTTTACCACGTCTGCAATCTCATCGGGGCCTTGCTGGTCGGCATCAACACCGCCTATACGGCGGCCCTGGGCGCCTTGCTTCTGAATGTGATCTGGATGGGCATATCCATCAGGCACCTGTTGAAACCGGCTGATGCGGATTAGCTGCGTTTTTCAGCCGCCCTGGCCGATGACGTATGCCGCCAAGCTTTGAAAATGCCACCTGTCTCCGGTGTGCGTAAAGCGCCTGAATCGGTTACATGCCTGGAGCGTTGACTTTTTTCCATGGTTACAAAAAAATTACCCCAGACTTCTACTCATGTATCCACGGATGATCGCGGGATCAGTGTTGAAATGAATTGAGGTTCGGGTACGGCAAATGGGCAATGGGGGCGCCTCCTGCGGTTCTTCATTAAAGGCATTTGTTTATGACCATGCTGTATTCATCAGGTGGTTGCTGCCGGCGAGACGCTGTTCATCCCGCGCCTTGCTCATATTCATCTTTGCGGTCTCGGGCTTCTCGGGCCTCATCTATGAATCCATCTGGACCCATTACCTGAAACTCTATCTGGGCCATGCGGCCTATGCCCAGACCCTCGTGCTGGCGATGTTCATGGGGGGCATGGTGCTGGGCGCATTGATTTGCAGCCGCTTTTCCCATCGTTGGAAAAACCTGGTATTGGGTTATGCGCTGACCGAAGGGGCCATCGGCCTCTTCTCCCTGTTCTTTCACGATATATTCGTCCAATTCGTTGGGTTCGCCTTTGATAGCGTTATTCCCAATCTCGGTTCCGCCACCTCGGTCAATATCTTCAAATGGGTTGGCGGCGCATTATTGATACTGCCCCAGTCGATTTTATTGGGGATGACATTTCCTCTCATGAGCGCCGGCATCATCCGGCGCTATGCCGGCAGGCCCGGGGCAACAATCGCCAGTCTTTATTTCGCCAACAGCATTGGCGGAGCGACAGGCATCCTGACAAGCGGTTTCCTTTCTATCAGTTTGCTGGGGCTGGCGGGAACCATGGCCATGGCGGGTATTATCAATATCGTCCTGGCCATTGTCGTTTGGTCGCTGGTCAGGGATTGGAAGAGGCCGTCAAGTCCAAAACAGATTGAACCGGGCAGGGACTGTATCGACGGCTCACTCTTCCGGCCTCTGGTGGCGGTGGCTTTTTTTACGGGCCTTGCCTCGTTCATTTATGAAATCGGCTGGATCCGGATGCTCAGCCTTGTGCTCGGCAGCAGCACGCATGCCTTTGAACTGATGCTCAGCGCATTTATTCTTGGCCTGGCCTTCGGCGGCCTGTGGATCCGCCGGCGCATAGACAAATTGCCCAGCCCGTTATGCTATCTCGGCCATGTCCAGGTCCTGATGGGCCTGCTGGCCCTTGCCACCCTGTCGGTCTATGGCAATACCTTCAACCTGATGAACTGGCTCATCGCAAACCTGCCGAAAAATGATGCCGGTTATCTGCTGTTCAATCTTTCCAGCCATGCGATAGCGATGGCCATCATGCTGCCGGCAACCTTCTTTGCCGGCATGACGCTGCCTTTGATCACCTTCATGCTGCTTCGCACCAGATATGGAGAGCGCAGTATCGGCGTCATATATGGCGCAAACACCCTGGGCGCCATAGGCGGCGTGTTCCTGGCCGTTCACATACTCATGCCGGCCGTGGGCCTGAAGGGTTTGATAATAGCCGGTGGCGCTGTCGATATCGCCCTTGGACTGGCGCTGTTATGGTGGTGGCGCAGCAAGACTGCAAACAGGATTCACCAACCCGCTTTGACCACCGTAATAGGCCTTGGGGCGATAACAGCGACCCTGCTGTGGGTGCAGTTGGACATTCATAAGATGGCCTCCGGCATCTACCGCAATGCGAACAGTCCGCTTTTTTACGGCAAGACTGAATTCGTCATCGGCCATAAAGACGGCAAGACGGCCACCGTGGACCTGTCGCGCTCCACCAGTGGCGTAATATCCATTCGAACCAATGGCAAGGTCGATGCTTCCATAAAGCCGGATGCTGAAAATCCGACGCCGGACGAAGTGACGATGGTCATGGCCGGGACCCTCCCCCTGCTGTTCAGCGATGATGCCAGAACCGCCGCAAACATCGGCATGGGCTCCGGGCTTACCAGCCATGTCCTGCTCGAGGATGATCGGCTCGAACGGTTGGATACCATCGAAATCGAAGCGGCGATGGTGGAGCTTGCCCAGGGTTTCCGGCCGCGCAACCGGCTCGTCTATACGGATCCACGCAGCCGGATCCATATCGATGACGCCAAAACCTTTTTTTCAACCCATGGAAGGCAATACGACATCATCGTCTCGGAGCCGTCGAATCCCTGGATAAGCGGGGTGTCGGGGCTGTTTTCGACGGAGTTTTACGCATTGATCCGGAACAATCTCACGGAGCAGGGAATCTTCGCCCAGTGGTTGCAGGTCTATGAGATCAATGAAGAGCTGGTCGTGTCCATTTTAAAGGCCTTGTCCCAAAGCTTCGATGATTATGCCGTGTACATGGCGCACGTGGGTGATTTCATAATCGTTGCGAAAAAAGAGGGTGTTTTGCCTGAAATTGATGAGCGCCTGTTCCGGGCCCCCGGGATTTCACAGGAACTGGCGCGGATTGGAATCAGGAGTTTGCAGGACATTGAGCTGCGGCTGGTGGGGAACAAGGCCCTGTTTGGGCCCTTGCTGGCCAGCTATGAAATCAGGGCCAATTCGGATTACTACCCGGTGCTGGACCAGAACGCGGTACGCAGCAGGTTTTTAAAACATAATGCCGGCGGCTTCCTGGCGTTTTCGAATGCGCCTTATCCCACATTCGATATTCTGGGTGTTTCGACCCCCCGATGGAACCGTTCAACTGTTGTACCATCGGAGTTGATTGAAAAGACGAAGGCGGCCTATACGGCCACTATTTTCAGGGATTATCTGGCCTATATCCATGGTGATCTGAAAGATGATTCTATTCCGCCGGCCCCCGCCGGGAAGGTGATCGATGACCTGATCGGCTATTGTGTCGCCACCATTGGCGGAACGGACAAGCTGCCCGCCCTGTTCAATATCGCCGTAAAGGTCGTGCCCTATCTCAGGCCGGCCGAATTGGAGCCCCTTTGGCGATACGTGGAGGATCTGCCCTGTGCCAGCGGGCTGACTTCATATGAGTCCGGATGGCTTGATTTTTTCAAGGCCGTTGGAAAGCGTGCTCCGGCGGAGATAGTGCAAACCGGTCAGGAGCTGCTGGACACTGGCCTGTCCATGACAGATTCCTTGAAAGAGTATCTGGTTATTTCAATGATGCTGGGACACATAGCACTTGATCAGCAAGACAGCTCTTTGCGGCTGTGGGATCAATACGGCGCCGGATTGATGCGCAAGGGACCGCTCGATATGTTTTACCGCATGCTGAGGGTGCTTGCCGAGCACACAGGAGCGTCCAAACCGGCTGATCTTTCCACAGAGCAAGGGACGGCGGATTCAGCGTTGGAACAAGACCTTTCGTGATTCGAATATCGGCTCCCGGCCCCCCGGCGAAGAAGACGCATCCAGCGCAACGCCCAGGAGTGATTTGTTTTTTCTCGGCGCAAGCACCACGACCATGCGTCTGCTCGGGGTCATGTGAACGGATATGCCGCGCCTTCCCACTATGCCCACCTTTTGCTGCGAAAAGTCCACGATGACGCCGGCTCGTGCCAGGTAAAACTGGTCCTTGTTCAGGCGGTTTTGATACACCAGCCCATGATATACGCCGTTGTTGATAATAAGGGCTATGTCTGATTTCAAGAAAACAGCCTGGGCGATTCGATCTTCCTGGTAACCGATATTCTTTATGAGTGAGTCCTTCCATTGCTTCAGAGAGGCGTCATATTCGCCAACCTGGTATTCGGAAGGGACGAACAGCACATAATCATTGGCGCTTTTTTCCGCAAGCGCGGTAAAAGACAAAGTGATCAGCAAAAAAGCAAGCGTGATATTTTTCATAATCCGATAATTGCGTAATATCCGGCGGCATGATTGTGGCCGACCATTAATACCCAATTTTCAATGGATTGACAATGATTTCACCCGGTGCGCCGGGGTGCGCTTTTGTGCGGACCTCTTGAAAAGCAAAATCGGGCCCCTATATGTTGAGAGCAGCTAATGCATAGGGCCAAAAGGAGGCACTGAGATGTTTGGTATTCTGGGCGATCTTGATGACAGCCTGTTTGCGGATTTCAGGCGCATGCAGGAGCAGATGGATGAATTGTTCGGGCCGGACCGCCCCCCAAGCGGCATCCGTTCCGCGGCTCGCGGGAGCTTCCCGCCCATCAATGTCGGCAGCACCCCCGAGCGGGTGGACGTTTATCTGTTCGCTGCGGGCCTGGACCCCGACAAGCTGGATGTTTCTATCCAGCAGAATCTGCTCACCATTGCGGGCGAGCGCAGGCTGCCCAGGGAAGAGGACGCCAACTATTTCCGCCAGGAGCGCTTCGATGGTGAATTCCGCCGCGTGCTTTCCCTGCCGGATGACGTGGACCCCGGCAGGGTGGATGCCGCTTATCGGGATGGCGTGTTGCATATTTCCATTCACAGGCGCGAGGCGGCGCGGCCGCGCCGGATAGCAATCAAATAAGTGTTGGGAGCGCAGAGATGACCGGTAAACCAGGTATGACGAAACAGGAATCGAGGGGACTGAAACAGCGCCGGGATGCGGAGCACAGCATCAGGCCGGCGGTGGATATCTTCGAGAATCAGGCGGGCATCGTTTTACGGGCCGATATGCCCGGTGTAGCCAGGGAGCATCTCAATATGCGGGTCGATCATGATACGCTCTCCATCGAGGGTGAGATCTCCATTTCCATGCCGGAGGGCATGGAGCCGATCCATGCGGATGTCCGCGCCACCCATTACCGGCGGAGCTTTCTGCTCAGCCGGGAGTTGGACAGCGGGAGGATCGATGCTTCCCTCAAGGACGGCGTGCTGACCGTCCGTATCCCCAAGCTTGCAGAGCATCAGCCCCGCAAGATTGAAATACGCACGGCCTGACCCTCACAGGGCCGCGCCGGGTTTTATCACGTCTCCCCGGTCCGTCGATTGGTCAATACCGGGCCGGGGAGAGTGCCTCTCCAATGCCGGCAAGCGGGCCGTTTTGCCTGCTGAAAACCATTGGCCTTAGCGGGCCGCGCCTACGCATTTATATACGGCGAAGCTCTGTTGGCCGTCACTGACCCCGGTGATCGGCACTATGGTGTCGCCACCCATGTTTGCGGCGCTGTTCCGGGCCAGTATCTCCAGCTCTTTTTTTACCTGCCCGGGGTTCCTCTTGATGCCGGCGATCTTGTCTGCCAGGGAGGCGGTGGTCTTGCCCAGCTCCTCGCAGGTGGATACCTCATGGGCCTCCAATACGCGCACTTTCTCTCCCGGTGGCGTGAGCTTGACCCATGCGCAGCCTGTTATCAGCAGGGTTGTCATCGCCAGAACTGAAATGGTTTTATTGGACATGGGGTGATCTCCTGGGTCTGTAGGCAGGCTGTTGAAGGCCGGAGCCCGGAATCATAACAAAGCCGGGGCAGGGTGGCGCATGGGCCTTCCGGGAGGCGGCCCGTGGCTTTGTGGTTTATCATCCTGTCATGGCCGATATCAAAAAAACCTCGTCGATGCGCGAACAACCGGACCGGATGCCGCCAAAAGCCCCTGACAGCCCACATCTTCGCCACTGAACATGCTCCTTACAAGTCCAGACGCCCATACCTTCGGCGTCCTCATTCTGATCGCTGTCGCCCTGTTCCTGTTCACCCGCGACCGCATTCCGCTGGAGACCTCCTGCCTGCTGATCCTGATTGCGCTGGTGGTGGGGTTCGAGATCTTCCCCTACCAGCGCAATGGCGTGGAGCTGCACACCAAAGAGTTTTTCCTCGGCTTCGGCCACGAGGCCCTGGTCACCATCTGCGCGCTGATGATCCTTGGCCGCGGGCTTGAAACCACCGGCGCCCTGCGCCCGCTGGCCTCCTTCCTGTCCCGCCTGTGGTCCGCCTCGCCGATGCTGTCTTTGTTGCTGACGCTCTTTATCGCCGCGGTATTGAGCGGTTTCCTCAACAACACCCCCATTGTGGTGTTGTTGCTGCCGATACTGATCAGCGCCTCGCTGCACAGCAAACAATCCGTATCGGGCATCCTCATGCCGGTGGGTTTTTCCACCCTGGTCGGCGGCATGGGCACGACCATCGGCACCTCGACCAACCTGCTGGTGGTGGGGATCGCGGCCGACCTGGGGATACGCCGGTTCGGGATGTTCGATTTCATCTGGCCCGCGGTGATCGCCGCCAGCATCGGCATCATTTACCTGTGGCTGATTGCCCCGCGCCTGTTGCCCGAACGGGCGCCGCTGCTGGCCGATACCTCCCCCCGGGTGTTCGAGGCGCTGCTGCACATAGAGGCGGACAGCTTCGCCAATGGCAAAACCCTGGCTGAACTCCTGGAAAAGACCGGCCGGAAAATGAAGGTCGAGGCCATCTACCGGGGTCCCAATCTGAGGCTGAGCCGCTTGCCGACGGCCGTGATTCAGGAGGGGGACCGCCTGCTGGTGCGGGACCTGCCGGAAAATCTCAAGGAGTTCGAGCGTCTGCTTGGCGCGAGGCTTTACAACGTCTCGAACATCGAGAAGCCGGTCAGTGATGAGAACCCCTTGTCGGCGGAGGGCCAGCAGCTGGCGGAGATCGTGGTGACGGAGCATTCCCCCCTCTATCAGACCACCCTCCGCCAGGCGCGGTTTGCGGAGCGCTACGGGCTGGTGATCATGGCGATCCACCGCGCCGGCGGCGCCTCCCTGAGGGGAGGGGATATCAGCGATACCGCCCTGCGGCTTGGTGATGTGCTGCTGGCGCAGGGCTCCGCCGACAGCCTGAAGGAGCTGAAGAACCGGGGCGACGTGCTGGTGCTGGACGCCACCGTTGACCTGCCGCATACCGACAAGGCCCCCCTGGCGCTGTCCATCATGCTGCTGGCCGTGGCCCTGGCCGCTTTCGGCATTGCGCCCATCAGCGTGACCGCCCTTGCGGGCATGGGTCTGATGCTGGTGACCCGCTGCCTGAGCTGGCGCGATGCGGCGGATGCGCTCAGCACCCAGGTGATCCTGATCGTCGCCGTCAGCCTGGCCCTTGGCCATGCCCTGATGGTCACCGGCGGCGCCGAATATCTGGCGCACAAATATGTCTCACTGGTCGCCGGCCTGCCGCCGGCGGTGGTGATGAGCGGCCTGATGCTGCTGATGGCCATCCTGACCAATATGGTGTCGAACAATGCGGCCGCCGTCATCGGCACGCCGATTGCCATCAGCATCGCCCAGACCCTCGGGCTTTCGCCCGAGGCCTTTGTCCTGGCCGTGATGTTTGGCGCCAACATGAGCTATGCCACGCCCATGTCCTATAAAACCAATCTGCTGATCTTCAACGCCGGGGGTTACAAGTTCTCCGACTTCATGCGGGTGGGCGTGCCGCTGACGATCATTGTCTGGATTGCGCTGTCGCTGCTGCTGCCGGTATTTTTCCCGTTGTAGAGGCGGCCCGGGTGCTTTCGCCCGGGCTGGAACCGAACAGCATCCTGCCGTCCCGGCTACAATTAAGGAACCACGGGGCGCATCGAAGGGGGAAGAACATGAATCTGGGCATGATCGGACTGGGACGCATGGGTGGAAATATGGCGCGCCGGCTGCGCCGGGCAGGCGTGCCTCTCATCGCCTACAACCGCCATATCGAAATAACCCGGACGCTGGCGGAAGAAACCGGCCTGGAGGCGGCCGGAACCCTGGAGGATCTGGTTTCCCGCCTCAGCCCGCCCCGAATCCTGTGGCTGATGCTGCCCGCCGGCGAGGTGACGGGCTCATACATCGAACAACTGGCTGCCCTTTTGAGCGCCGGGGATATCCTCGTGGACGGTGCCAACTCCTTCTACAAGGACTCGGTCCGCCGTGCTGAATCCCTTCACGGCCGGGGGCTTCATTTTGTCGATGTCGGCGTCTCCGGCGGCATTTGGGGCCTGGATAACGGCTATGCCCTCATGGCGGGCGGCGAGCGCGGGGCGGTCCAACAGGTGGAGCCCTATCTGAAGGTCCTGGCCCCCTCGCCGGAGCAGGGCTGGCTGCACTGCGGCCCGGCCGGCAGCGGCCACTTCGTGAAAATGATCCACAACGGCATCGAATACGGCATGATGCAGTCCTTCGCCGAGGGCTTTGCGCTGCTGAAGGGGCATGAGGCGTTCGGGCTGGATCTGGCGCAGATTGCGCAAATGTGGCGCCACGGCAGCGTGGTGCGCAGCTGGCTGCTGGATCTGTGCGCGGAGTTTCTCCGGGATGACCAGGATCTTGCCGGTATACAGCCCTATGTGGCCGACTCGGGAGAGGGGCGCTGGACGGCCCTGGAGGCGGTCGAGCAGGCGGTGCCCGCGCCGGTTTTGACCCTCAGCCTGATGATGCGTTATGCATCTCAAGGCAACAACGATTATCCCGCCAGGCTCCTGGCCATGATGCGGCGCGGTTTTGGCGGCCATGCGGTCAAACCGGAAACGGGGGGGCAAGATGGATAAGGACGCCCCGCCGGGTCCCTGTTATTTCGTCATTTTCGGTGCCACCGGCAGCCTGGCCAGCCTGAAGCTGTTGCCGGCGCTTTTTCATTTGGAGGCCGCCGGCCGGCTGCATGATGATCTGCGCCTGCTTGCCTTTTCCCGCCGTCTTTGGAATCAGGAGCAGTGGCAGCGGCACATGCGGCAGGTGGTGGAGGAGCAGGCGGGCGGCCGTTTCAGCGCCGAGGCCTACAGCCGTTTTGCCGGGCGCTTCGAATATGTCGCGGGGGATCTGCATGACCCGGAGGCCTACCGGAGGCTGGTGGAGGCCTTGAGCCGCCCGCGCCTGGGCAGTTGCGAAAATATCGCCTTCTACCTGGCCATCAGCCCCAAGGACTTCGGTGTCGTCTCCCAACGGCTCTCGGAGGCGGGTTTTTCCAAGCACTCCGGCCGCCACCGGATCGTGCTGGAAAAGCCCTTCGGCGAGGATATCGAGAGCGCCAGGGCCTTGAACGCCCTGCTCCACAGATACTTCGATGAAGAGCAGATCTACCGCATAGACCATTACCTCGGCAAGGAGACGGTGCAGAACCTGCTGGTCTTCCGTTTCGCCAATACCCTGATAGAACCCGTCTGGAACCGTAACTATATCGACCATGTGCAGATAACGGTGGCGGAGCAGCAGGGGATCGGCAGCCGGGCCGGCTATTACGACCATGCCGGCGCCCTGCGGGACATGCTGCAGAATCACCTGATGCAACTGCTCACCGTGGTGGCCATGGAGCCTCCCGCCACCCTCGAGGCCGACGCCCTGAGGGATGAGAAGGTGAAGGTGTTGCGCTCTATCCGGCCCATCGCCAGGCAGGCCGCCCATGCCTCTGTCTTTCGCGCCCAGTACGCCGCCGGCAGGGTTGGCGCCAAGGAGGTCCCGGGTTATCAGGATGAGGCGGGCGTCGCCGCCCACTCAACCACCGAGACCTATGTGGCGGCGAAATTCTACATCGACAACTGGCGCTGGGGAGGCGTGCCCTTCTATCTGCGCACCGGCAAGCGCCTGGCCGAACCCCTGTCGGCGGTATCGATCCGGTTCCGCCAGCCCCCTCAACAGTTGTTCCGGGAGACCCCCATGGAGCATGTGGATCCCAACTGGGTGGTCCTCTCCATCCAGCCGAAGGAGTGCATGCATATGGAGATCCACGCCAAGCAGCCTGGGCTTGGCATGCGCACGCGCATGATCAGGCTGGATGCCTCCTACCGCAGGCATGATGAAGTCCCGCTGGACGCCTATGAGACCCTGTTGCTGGATGTCATCCAGGGCGACCGCAGCCTGTTCCTGCGGTTTGACGAAGTGGAACTGGCCTGGCGGGTGGTGGACCCCATCCTGCATCATTGGGCCCGGGAGACGGGGTTCATTCACACCTATCCGGCCGGGAGCTGGGGGCCGGAAGGCGCAGACCGCCTGTTTGACGGCGATGACCAGTGCTGGCGCAACAGTATCTGATCCCCGGGAAAACAGCATGATGGTTCGACAGATCCGCCGCTGGCATCTCTTCCCCGATGCGGATGAGCTGATCTGCTCCCTGCATCCCCTGATAGTGGATCTGGCATCCAGGGCGATACGGGAGCGGGGGCGCTTCGATATCGTCCTGGCCGGTGGTGAAACGCCCCGCCGGCTCTACCGCTCCCTGGCGGGGGCCGAAACCGGGTGGAAAAACTGGTGCGTCTATTTCAGCGATGAGCGATGCGTTCCCACGGGGGATGCGCGGCGCAACGACCTGATGGCCAGGGCGGCCTGGCTGGACAGGGTTCCGATACCTCCTGAACGGATCTACAGCATCCCCGCGGAACTCGGTCCCGAAGAAGGGGCAAGGCGGTACGCAGACAGGCTGTCCGGACAAGGGGCGTTCGACCTGGTGCTGCTGGGCCTTGGAGAGGACGGCCATACCGCCGGCCTGTTTCCAGGCGGTGGCAAAACCCTGGATCTGTCCGATACGGTGGCGGTGTTCGATGCCCCCAAGCCGCCTCCGGAGCGGGTCTCTCTCAGCGCCTTGCGCTTGAGCCGGGCAGGCCGGGTTTTTTTCATGCTGACCGGCCGCCACAAGCAGGAAGCCGTGCGACGCTGGCGCGCCGATGCGCCAATCCCGGCGAACAATATCGCGCCCGAAGGGGGCGTCGATATCTTTTTGGATTACCGGGCGGCGGATTGGTAAGGCATTGGAGAAAGCAAATATCCGGCTAAAGCAATATCTCTATCTCGGCCTTTTCCTTTAACCGGCGCACCAGGGCGCCCATTTTTTTTCTTATCAGTTCATTCCGGAGATATTTTTCGAAGAATGCCCTTGTGTCCTCGTATCTTGGAGGGCTTCCCTTGGGCCTGAAGTCCAATACCTCCAGAAGATGGTAGCCAAATTGGGTTTTGATGACATCGCTGGTCTTTCCGACCCCCAGGGAAAAGGCCACCTTCTCGAACTCGGGCGGCATATAGCCCGGCTGGATATAGCCCAGGTCGCCGCCGGCGGATGCATTGGTGTCTTGTGAATATTCCTCGGCGGCCTTGTCGAAGGGCATTCCCTCCTGGATCAGTTGGCGTATGTGCTCAATCTTCTTGCGCGCCTGCTCATGTTCCTCGGCGGTGGCGTCTTTTCCCGCCTCGATGAGGATGTGGCGCACATGAGCGGTATCCGTCTTGCTGGCACTGGTGTTTTTTATGCTGTCGTAGTAGGCCCTGATTTTCTCTTCCGGCACTTGGGGGTTTAGCAGGTCGTTGGCCACAAGATATTCGTTTACATAGAAGCGGCGGCGGGCGGATTCCCAAAGGGCTTCATCGTCGATCTCTTGCTTGTCCGCGCTAAGTTTTTTCTTGCGTTTGGCCACTTCCTGCGCAATCTTTTTTTCAGCATCCGGGATGTCCAGGCGCTGGCCTTCCTGGTAGAAGAGTTCGATTATGATCTGCTCCTCCAGGGCCTTTGCCTGGAGTGATTTTTTAACCGCCTGCAGGGGCTTGCCTGGATTGAAGCGCTTGTATTTGCGCAGCCCGGCCCGTATTTTGGGCTCCAACTGATCCTCGAAAATCGGTTGCCCGTTCACCCTGGCGACAATGGTGCGGGCCGGGGGGGCGGACGCAGCTGTTCCCGCTGTGGCGGTGGCCGATGCCTGGGAGCGCAGCGGCAGAACCAGGCTTGCAGCCAGAAAAAACAGCAGATATGCAAATCGCCCGGGTGTTGCCGCTATGGAGGGGGTCATCGTCTGTTAATGTATATGTCGGCGGAGCTTCCCCGTCTGCCCCGGGGGATGAAAATGACATTGAGGGTGCGGCCGCGCGCATCGAGGGTAAAGGTGGTCCCATTCGGACCCTTGGCCCTGCGCCTGGATACGCCCGGGCGGCCAAAGCTGTATATGTTTGAAAGGGCTCGTTGATACCTGTTGTTTTCGAACACCTTGACCATGATTTTGCGAACGCCGTTGCTGGCAAGCTTCACGGTATAGACGGCATCTTTCAGTATGACGCGCCGGGAGTTGTCCCGGTGGCCGCCCCTGTTTTGGACCAGGCTGAGATGCTTTTCCAGGCTCTTTGCCACGGCCGCCTCGGCGCTGACCAGGCCGTAACCGTGGGTGTCGTCCAATCCCGGTTCGCCGAGATCGAGGGCGGTGTCCTGCAACTGGATTCGCAGATCCCGGTTGTCGGCCGCTCCGTCGCCGTTAAGATCGTCGAGACCGGCTGAAAGGACCAGGGCGGCCACGCCTGCCACATGGGGCGAGGCCTGGGATGTGCCGGTCAATAAACCGTAGCCGCCGTATACGGCCGTCGAATAGATGTTGTCACCGGGCGCCACGAATTCTATGCCGGCGCCCGCGGCGGAAATATAGTGGACCGTATTGTTTGCGTCGGTTGCGCCGACTGCGATGACTGAATCGTACAGGGCGGGATAAAGAACATCGCCAAGGCCGAATATGCCGGTGTTGCCCGCTGCGGCGACCAGCAGGACGCCCGCCTCCCAGGCGTTGGCGCAGGCCTCGGCGAGTGCCTGGGAGTCCTTCCGCATGCCGATGCTCATGTTGACGATGTCCATGTCGTTTGCGACAGCCCACTCGATGCCGGCGATAAGGTCGCTGATGTAGCCGCTGCCGCCGGCATCCAGCGTCTTGACGGCGTAGAGTGATGCCTCCGGGGCCATGCCGACCACGCCGTTGCCGTTCAGCTGTGCGGCAATGATGCCGGCCACATGGGTGCCATGGCTGTTCCAACTGTCATCGAAAGGGTCGGCGGCATTGGCCGGATCGATGATGTTGATTCCCCCCCGGTAATTGTCATCGAGGTCGGGATGGGTGTAATCAATGCCGGTGTCAAGTATGGCGATCTTGACGCCGGCGCCCTTTATGCCCCTGGCGTGCACGGATGCGGCGCCGATGTGTGAGACGCCCCAGGCCTCCAGGTATTCACTGCCGCCGAATTCGGGCTCGATGGCGGTTATGGGCGTGTCTTCCTCCACGTAGGCTACCGCCGGGTCGCTTTGCAGCTCGGCTATGGCCTGGTCCGTAAGCCTTGCCGATAGCGCCTTGATCCGCCTGAATTTGCGTCTCAGCTTGCCTCGGTGGCGCTTTATGATCTTGTGTTCAGCGGCGGCGCCGGGCGTCTGGTGAAATCCGACAATAACCCGCCGTTCGCCCGCCATGGCCGCGGAGGGCAGAAATAGCCACAGATTCATTAGGACTATAAAAAGCAGGGTATTTTGCGAGTGTTTGCTCATTGCCGGTCCGCTTTTTACTTGGAGGGCGCGGGCAAGGGAGGGCTCCCTTGCCCGCGTTTGTTTCCGGGAAGGGATAACCGGCGGACATCCCGCCCGCCGGCTATCGGTTGAGGTTACAACAGACGCAGGTTGTCGATGGTCACGCTGTCAAAAATGTTGGTGACCTCAACTGTGGAGGGGCATCCTCTCGGGAACTGGGCCGCAATCATGCCGCCGCCCCAACGATATACCTTGCGGGCGCCCACGCCGTCGCCGGTAATGCTGGTTCCCGAGCCGGCTGCGTCGATGTACTGACTCAGGCCCGTGCCGCCAAGGATGACGAGGCCATAACGGCTGTAGCACATGGCTCTCTTGATCTCCAGCGGTTGACTGATGCTGACGACCAGCGGGGCACTGTGCTCATTACCCTTCCAGACGACCACACTGTGGTTGCCGGCCGCCATTGTTGACGGGAAGGTCACGTCGATGTAGTCAGGTGCCACCGTGGTGGGCACCAGTTCCATGGTATTGCCATTGTCGTCGGTGACCCGCACGATTGCGCGGTTGGCCTCGTTGAGGCTTGAGAAACCGCTGCCGCTGAGGGTTACGGGAACCTCGGTGCCTTGCTCCCAGTTGAGGGCGTTGGCGCCATTCAACTGCGGGACGGTTTCCGTGGTCATCGAGATCCCCAGGGACTGAGCCTGCGGGACTTCGCCATTGTTGCCATGACAGCCCCAGCAGTTGTCCGTATTACCGATATGACCGTTGTAGGCCTGCTCGGCTCCGGGAATGATGCCGTCACCTGCGACGTCGGCCTCGATGTTGTGCAACGATGTCCTGTCATGACAGTTCTGACAGCCGCGGATCTGGTCTTCTGACGGGCTGGTGATGTTATGGCACCAGGTGCAGACCTGTCCCAGCATGTCAGGCAGTCGCGGATCCACTTCGGCCAGATGGTCGGAGGTCAGGGTTGGAACGCCGGTGCCGTGGTGGTTCTGCTGATTGGTGAACACCGTGATCGGGCCAAATCCGCTCTCGACGTTCTGGGTGCCGTCAAGTTGGCCATCTGCAGTGTTGTGGCAGAAGTTACAGTTACCCGGATGAGTGCCGGCCGAGCTGGTGATGCTGTCATCGGCGTTGACCTTCCCGCTCCGCCATGGGGTGATGATGCTCGGCGGATATTCCGGCGGAAGGTCGCGGTAGTTGGCCGGGATGGTGTCGCTGTCAGGAAAGACATCGAAGATATCCGGCTCACCCGGCTTGAGGCCGTAGCTGCGGATCAGGCTGCCATGGCAATGGGCGCACTGGGCCTTTTTTGCCCAGGGGGTGTCGTGATGCACGGTTCTTTCATCCCCTTCCACCTGGTGGCAGAACAGGCAGTCCCTGAAGCTCTGTACCAGCTCCAGATAGCCGGTATCGGGGTTCTGGGCCAGTTCATGGCAGTTGAGGCAGGTGTAGTGTGTGTCCTCTATGCCATCACCATTGGCATCGGGAAAGGGCGGTGTTTCCGGTCCGCCCCAAATTTCTGTATTGACATGCTGGTGATGCCGGTCCGGGAGATAGGTGGTCTTTACTGGAACACCGGCCGGAGGCTCGGAGAAACCCAGGTTTTGAGGCTTGTGGCATCTCCAACAAATCTCCTTTGCAAACAAGTTGAACTGGGAATCCGGGATGCCCAGGTTCTGGTTGACTGGCGGCGGTGGATACGCCCCCCACGCCGCCGTTGCTGTTAGTGCCAGCAACATAAAACCAAAAATGTATGTGTGGATTCGACTCATAAGCTAATCCTCCTGCCCCTCACGGTTTTTTTACGTTAGTCATCACACCCTGGCGGGTACGATAATGATCCTGTGGATCTGCTCTCTCTTAATTACAGGCCGTACTTCCTACAGCTCGTATACTAACAATGAAGGGAAGAAAAAAACAGTATTCCTTAAGCATTTCTTAAAAAACGGCGTGCACATGAAAATAACAATCAAATCAATAAGAAAGCGCAGCATCCGACCTGTATAAACCCTACAAAAAAAAGGAATAAACCCCCTATTTATGCCGGCTTGTGTGAACTTTTTTTGCAATCGCTGGTCTCTTTGCGCCGCCGCATTTTATCCCTTGCCGGCCCCAACCGTATCCTCATTGTTTTCTGTTGCCCAGGGACTAATGGGGATGCGGGGACCGCGTTGAAATGCGGTGCGCTTGGGGGAGGTGAAGCACCATTGGCAGGATGTTTGCCTCAGGCGGTACCCAAATAATCAACCACCGCCGACCGGCAGGGTCAAAAGCGGCGCAACACTTTTCGTCTTACCCGCTTGCAGGGCAAACAACTGGGAAAGCAGTGAAAAGGTTGACTTGGAATCAAGGTCCGAATCATCGATATAAAACCAATGGCCGCGGTAATAAACTGACACCGCCGCATTTGCTGGTTGCTGCTTTTGGGAGTGGACCACAAAGAGGCCGCCGGTGACGCGCCTCCAGTCGAATGGCCGGCCATTGTCGTCCAGGGTGGTTGTGACCCGTCTCAACTCCTCATCTGTTTTTGGCACCATCACGGACTGGGACAGGAAAAACATGGTGCCGAGCAGTGAACGGGTATTGACGGCAATGAATCTGCCCCCGGTTCCACCGTTGACGGCCATCCTCATTTCGTAGAAGGCCCTGCCGGGTTCAAGGCCGAGAATGCCCATCAGCTCCTGTACTTCCGGGTGGTCCAGGGAGTGGGGGGCGATTTGCACCGCCACGAATGATTCGTCTCCCTCTTGCACCGTGCCCAGCCTCAGGGCGTCGCTCCTTTGCAGTGTCCGTAACAGCTTTGCCGCCCGCAGGAAGTCCCGGTAGCGGGGCGCCCGGGCCGGCGTGGGGCCCGAGGCGCTGGGTGCGTTTTCGATTCCATTCAGGCGCTGCACCGCCAGCCGCAGCACGCGCTCGATACTCCAGCCCGAATGGTACATCAGCAGCACCGTATCCAGGTCAACCGGCGCCAGCAGGCGTTGTACGAAATTCTCGCCCTGCAGTGGCGTATAGGTGACTGTGGGCTGATCGGAATAGCCGAGCTGGCCGCCTATCCCATAGGTGTCCGATCCCTCTGGAAAGCTACCGCTGGCCGACAGGCTGCTGTTCAGCGTAAAGCGCGTATTGACGCTGCTGACCTCCAGGAACATGGGGGTGTCACGGTATCTGAGACGCACCAGGTTGAGCAGCAGTTGCTCGTCGTTGGTGGCCTGGATCGTAATGTTGTAGGCGCCGCGGCCCGCCTTCATCATGGCCGGCCCAAGCTTTGCGCAGCCGCCAAGGAGCGCAACGAATGCCAGGAGGACGATGCCGGTCCCGAACCGGAACCACTGTATGGGTATACCGGTTATGAAATAGCGCCCTCTGTTCGGGGGAGAAAGCACTACCGGATTTATTGTTTCGATTCGTATCTTTGCCATGTGCGGCGGCGTCCGGGCGGCTCTGCGCCGGTGGCCTGTCCAAGCGTTTCGGCAGTGTACCATTAGTGAATCTGGAATACCTCTTATGGGGCCATCGCCGGAGAGCTGTCGCATCGCCATAACAGTTCGTTAAATACGAACTGTATTCATAGAATAATCGACTTTTCCTGAGAGTTCCGTCCGCTTAGCATGAACCTGTAGTCGAACCTTTTGGAGGATGTCATGCAGGTAAAGATTTTGGCCCGGAGCTTTTCCCTGACCAATGCCCTGCGCAGCCACATTCAGCGGCGGTTGTGCTATGCGCTCACTTCCAGCAGGGACAGTATCCAGCGAGTGATGGTGCGGCTGTCCGATATCAACGGCCCGCGCGGCGGCTCGGACAAACGCTGTCATATACATGTCGTACTCGAAGGCCTGCCTGACGTGGTGGTCGAGGATACCGAGAGCGACCTCTACGCCGCCATCAGCCGCGCCGGCGCTCGCGCCGGCCGTGCCGTGGCGCGCCGCCTCAGGCGCCGGCGGGTGATGGACCGCACCAGGGGGCTGCCCGCCAATGCGCTTTTGCTCGGTGACGGCACATGATCTCACTCTGAACGATCCCTGCGCCACCATTTTCAATCACAGCAAGCGATTGAAGATGAAAGGCGGGAAAACCACATTTTTCTTATCCGCGTCCGATCCATCCATCAGGGGGCGGATCAACCAGACTTCCCCTTAAAGAGGAGCTTCATATATGAATATGAATACACAACCTGCCATGGCGGCGGTCCGCACGGGGACCGGTGCGGCGGCCGTCAACAAGGTCGTTCGCAATACCTACATGCTGCTTTCCATGACCCTGCTCTTCAGCGCCCTGATGGCGGGCATCTCCATGGCTTTGAATTTGCCTCATCCGGGGCTGTTGCTGACCCTGGGAGGCTATTTCGGATTGTTGTTTTTGACTGCCAAATTCCGCGACCGCGCCCTGGGGCTCATCTTTGTGTTCGCTTTGACCGGCTTCATGGGTTATACGCTGGGGCCGATTCTCAATGCATACCTAAGCCTGCCGAATGGGGGCCAGGTGGTGATGAACGCCCTGGGTGGTACGGGGGTGATATTCCTGGGGCTGTCGGGTTATGCGCTCGCCAGCCGCAAGGATTTCAGTTTCATGGGCGGATTCCTGATGGCGGGCATACTGGTGGCCTTTCTGGCCGGGCTGGGTGCGGTGTTTTTCGAAATGCCTGCGCTCTCCCTGGCGGTCTCGGCCATGTTTATCCTGTTGATGGCGGGGCTGATTCTGTATGAGACCAGCAATATCATCCACGGCGGGGAAACCAACTACATCATGGCCACCGTGACCCTCTATGTCTCCATTTATAATCTTTTCACCAGTCTGCTGCACCTGCTGGGCGCATTGGGGGGCGATGAGTGATGCCGGAGCCGGAAAGGAGTCAGATGAAGAAGATTGAAATCCCGCTCACGTCTTCCGGCTTGCCGGGCCCAGCAGGACGGCCTCCACCTTTGCAAGCGCCTTTGGCGCGCCGAAGAGAATCAGGGTATCGCCGGTGAGCAACCGCATCTCCCGGGCCGGGTTGGATATGCGCTGATCCTGCCGCTGTATGGCCGTCAGGGTTACGCCCGTGTTTTCAAGTCCCAGCTCTTCTACGGGCCGCTCCACCGCCCACGCGCCCGCCGGCAATTTTATGGCGCGGAACCGCTCCATGCGGCCTTCCACGGCCGGGGAGAGGGCCTCTTCCCCGGGAATGATCCGCCGCAACAGGGTGTAGCGTTCCCGCCTGACCTGGCGGAGCCTGGAAGAAACCAGCATCATCGGCACCTTGAGGGCGAGCAGCAGATGGTATGAAAGCATCAGGCTCGCCTCCAGCTTCTCCGGGACCACTTCCGTTGCCCCGGCCTTTTGCAGCATTCCCAGGTGGGCCTCATCGGCGGTTCGTACCAGCACCGGGATTTCGCTATCGACCCGGCGCACCTGGTGCAATATCTTCAGGGCGGGTTCCGTTTCCTTTAAACAGATTGCCAGCGCCGCGGCCCGGGAAAGCCCCGCGGCTTCGAGCAGATGGAAGTTCGACGCATCGCCGTAGCTGACGGGTTCTTTTGCTTCGATGGCGTTTTGCACCAGAATCGGGTCCAGATCCAGGGCCACATAGCGGATGCCCTCGAACTCCAGCAGTTGAGCCACGTTTTGCCCCACCCGCCCGTAACCGCAGATAATCACATGATGGGAAAGTCCCTGCGCGGTACCGGCAATCCGCGCCTCGATCTCCTGCCGGCTCTTTTCCATTGCGCCCGGGGGGAGCAGCCTGGATGCAATGGAGCCGTTTGCGCGTATGAGCAGCGGCGCCAGTCCTATGCTGATTAGCAATGCCGCTAGCACCACCTGGCCGTCCTCCGCCGTCAACAGGCCCCCGGCAAGCGCAAGGCCGAGAATGGCGAGCCCGAATTCGCCACCGTGGGCCAGCACCAGGCCGGTCCGCAGGGAAACCGCGCTGTCCCACCCGGCCAGCCGGCAAAGCCCGCCGATCAGGATCAGCTTGAAGAGCACCAGAAGCGCCAGCAGCAGCAAAACCTGGGGCCATAGATCAGGCAATAAGCGGACATCCAGCAGCATGCCGATGGTGATGAAAAACAGGCCGAGCAACAGATCCCGGAAGGGCCTGATCTCCGCCTCCAACTGGTGGCGAAATTCGGTCTCACCCAGCATCATGCCCGCGACGAAGGCCCCCAGGGCGAGGGAGAGGCCCATCTGGTGTGTAAGCCAGGCGGCCCCCATGGCGACCAGGAGGGCTGTAAGCATGAACAGCTCCGCCGACCGGAACCCGGCGATGCCCCGGAACAGGGGCCGCAGCACCCAGCGGCCGAGGAGGAAGATGATGGTCAGCGCGAGGGTTCCTTTTCCCAGCGCGGTCGCCACCGCCAGATAGGGCATGGCGTCCAGGGTGTCGGGAGGCGTGGCGGCGAGGATCAGAAAGGGGATGACCATCAGGTCCTGAAACAGCAGGATGCCCACGGCATTTCTCCCGTGGCAGGAGTGCAGCTCCGCCTGGTCGGTCAATTGCCGGATCACCAGGGCGGTCGAGGACATGGCCGCCACGCCGCCGAGCACCAGCGCGCTCTCCACCGAAAGGCCGAAGAAATAGAGGGATAGCGCCGCAGTGATGATGGTGGTCAACAGCACTTGGGAAGCGCCAAGCCCCAGCACGGCGCTCTTCATATGGATCAACCGCGGCAGGGAAAATTCCAGGCCGATGGTGAACAGCAGGAAAACCACGCCGAATTCGGCGAATGCGCGCGCATGTCCCGTATCCGCTATCCAGGCCAGCCCGTAGGGCCCCATCAGCACCCCGATCAAGAGATAGCCGAGGATGGGCGGCAGGTGCAGGCGCAGAAACAGCATCACCACGGCGACCGCGGCTGCGAACAGGATCAATATGTCGTTCAGGTAGCTATAGTCCATGACATCGGGAGTACAGGCGTCTCCTGGCTGAAATTATCGCCTTGACGGGGGACTGACATATTAGCGCTTACCCGTCATGCCCCGATATCCGAAAAATGCCCAAATTCATGCTTGACGACTGTTCGCGCGGACGGGCCGGGGGATTGGCGCTCGCGGAAGAATTGGATAGCAGCGCCCTGATCCAGGGCTCCGGCCGGGCGGGGACGGATATGGCGCCCCGGTGCTTGATCAAACAGGAGACCTGGTGGTCGGCCATGCCCCGCGCCTTGAGTCAGTTCGCCGGGGGCGGTGAGAACTCTACGGTGCAGCGGAGGCCTGCCGGCAGGACGTTGTCTTTGTTTGGCAGCTCCATGCGAAACCCAAAGGTGCCGGTTGCCGCATCCAGCACATGGTCGATCACGGTGATTCTGGCCTCGTATGCCCCGCCTATGGGCTGTTCGGGCCGGATTGTCACGATGTCTCCGACGGAAAGCCGATTGTAATAATCGATCGGCGCAATGGCCTCGACGTGGAGGACGTCAACCTTGGCAATGGTGGCGATCTTTGTATCGCCGGCCTGATACTCGCCGGCGCTCAGGAGCCGCTCGACCACGACCCCGTTGATCGGGGTTCGCAGTACTTTCTGCTCAAGGAGGGCCGCGGCCTTTTTGGCTTCGAGCTTGGCGATCTCCAGATCCAGCCGGGCCGCCTGAAGTTCCTGCCTGGCCACCTCGGCCTCCTGCAAGGCCTCATCCCGCTTGGCCTCCGAAATGGTCTTGCGCTCGGCGAGTTTCGTGCTGCGCTCGGCCTGCAATACAAGGAATTCCAACCGGGCCTCCCGGGCACGGATCGCGGCGGTGTTGTTTGCCCGCAGCCTGGCCAGTTTGAGGCTGATTGTCTCGATCAGGGTGTCCAGCCGCGCAATGGTCTGGCCCGCCTTGACATAATCACCGCGCTCCACCTCGATGGCCGCGATTATGCCCTCGACAGGGCTCGACAACTCAACGGTGTCGCTTGCTTCGATGAGGCAACGCAGCGGATCCGGATAGTCTGCATACGCCGCCTGCGCCCCGCAGGCCAGTATCGTTGCCACAGCGCTGAAAAAATGTATTGGCTTCCGCATCTCTATCTCTATTAGGTACCCGGCTGTCTTTGGTTAGGGCCGTCTTTCAGGTGTTGCAAGGGGCCTGGGACAAAGGGGTTTGGTTGTCAGTTTTTTTTACAGTTGAGCTGTTCTCAATGGTGTCCTGTCACGTGCAAAAATATTTTTTCTAATCAAATCAAGAACAAAAAATAATCGGCATAAAGAATGCATATTTTTTATTGCCGGGGGACCTGAGGCGCGCCTGCCCGCACAACCCAAGGCTAAACACCGACATTATATGCCTGTTTGGCGGTGAGGTGCTGCAGGCGGTTGCCGGAACATCTGCACGGGCCGTTTTCGAGGCCCCCCTGGGATTTGGTATGATCGGATCTGAAGGTCCGGCTTCAGATAATATAGCTTTAAATAATATATAAATATTTATGGGGAGGTAGGGGAGCATGAGCGTCCGGGATGGCTGTTATTCTTTCTCGAAGTCCCGATTGGCGCTGGCCGTGGAGGCCCAGATAAGGGCCTGCGAAGGCTCCGCGGCTTCCTCAAATTCCAGCTCCCTGTCCCGTGGCCTGCATTTCGATACGTTCGAACCGCGCCTGCTTTTGTCCGCCGATCTCATCCCGGTTGCGGGCACGATCGAGGTGCCGGGAGAGACGGATTACTACGAGTTTGAACTGGCGGAAGAGCGCCAGATTCTGTTCGATGCGCTGACCAACGATTCCCAGATGACCTGGGCGCTGGAAGGCCCGGGTGGTCAGATCGTTTCCCCGACTCCCTTCACTTCCTCCGACGGGGCTCAGGGCGGCGGTATCCTTTCACTTCAGGCAGGCACTTATACGCTGCGCGTGGACGCTGTCGGCGAGCGGACCGGCGATTACAAGTTCCGGTTGCTGAACCTCGCCAACGCGAGCCCGGTGGACCCTGGCACCCGGATCACCGGCACCTTGGAGCAGAGCGGCCGCGAGACCGATCTGTTCCAGTTCGAGGCGGAGGCCGGCACGGCCCTGTTTTTCGACTCCCAGGTGTTCAGCCGCGGTACGGCTTACTGGCAGCTCGTGGATCCCGATGGCGCCACGGTGTTTGGTCCCAACACCATGAACGGCAACCGCGACCTGGTGCGCATCGATATCCCGAAGACGGGCGTCTACACGCTGCTTCTGGAAGGCCGCATCCATAACAATACCGACTCGGACTATGCCTTCACGGTTGAGCGGCGGGTGGAGAATATCGGGGCGATGGAATTGGATGCCGTCGTCTCGGGCCGGCTTACGCAGGCGGGACAGCGCGACACCTACACCTTCTCGGTGGCGGAAGACACCGTTGCGTATTTCGATACGCTCAAGACGCCGAACGACGATATCCGCATGACCCTTTCCGGGCCGGCCGGGGCGGTCATGTCCAATGTCGAGATGCGTTATGCAGACGGCCAATACCGGAACCCGAAGCTGTTTCTTGTCGCCGGTGACTACAGGCTGACCATTGGTGGGACGAGCGACGCCAAGGGCGCCTATGCCTTCCAGATCCTGACGGACGCCTCGGCCCGGTCGATATCGAGCGGGGAACTGGTCACGGACACGCTGACCGATCGCGGTACCCACGCGCAAGACCAGCGCGATGTCTCCGATGCGCCGATGGAGGGCGACCCGGGCGGGCTGGTGCGCTTCCGGCAGGGAGGAGCGGGCGTCTATGCCGACAATGGGCCCGAGCTGAACGCAGCGGCCTTTACCCTCGAGGCCTGGGTCAGGCCCACTGCGGACCGAAACTACGACGTGCTCGCCATGCGGACTTCTTCCAGTTCCTGGACCGATGGCTTCGGCCTCTATCTCGATGGGGCGGGCAATGTCGTCTTTTTCATCAACCAGTGGAACGACAACAGCCAGCGTGTCCTGGCGCCCTTGACCCAGGGTGCTTGGTCCCACGTTGCCGCCACCTACGAAGAGGGGAGCCTGAAGCTCTACATCAACGGGGCCCTGGCGGCAGAAAATGTCATCACTCAGGCCATCCGCCACGCCGATGTGCCCTTGTGGTTTGGCAAATCCAATGGCCGCTACAACTTCCGGGGTGAGATGGACGAGGTCCGCTACTGGACGGTCGCCCGCTCCGGGGCTGAGATTGCGGCCAACTACGACAAAATCCTCCAGGGCGACGAGTCCGGGCTTCTGCTCAACTACGGCTTCGACGAGACCGCGGGCACTGAAATGGCCAACCGTGTCGCCGGTGGCCCCCCCGCCCATTTCGGGGCCGGGCCGGGAACCGAGACACGGCTGCTCAAGCTGAGCGCATCCAAGGGCGACCGGCTGATGGTCGATGCCTACAACTCGGGCAATCTCTACACCCGGATATTCGACCAGTATGGCAACGAGGTCCTTTCCGGCCGCGACCTCGGTGACCTCACCCCCCTGGTCATTCCCGGAGACGGTGACTACACCATCCTGATCGAGGGCTATGTATTCGAAAGCTGGCCGCGGAATTTTTCCTACCTGGTGGTGCCGGAGAGCCGGCAGGAGCTGTCGCTCACCGTCGGTGAGGTGATCGACAGCGAGATCTCTGCCATCGGCGAGTCCGACGCCTATTCCTTCACACTCGCCGGGCCTGCGCGGCTGTATTTCGACCAGCTTACCAGCCGGTCCGACATCACCTGGAGCCTCTACGGGCCGCGCGGAACCGAGGTTTCCGGCCTGCGCTTCAACCAGACCGACAGTTCGGGCACGTCAGCCAACCGGCTCCTGGACCTGCCGGCCGGTGACTACACCCTCGTGATCGACGGGTCGGGGCTGGCGACCGGGCGTTATGCCTTCCGGCTGTTCGATATCGCCACGGCGACCGAAATTGTCTACGATCCGGATGCGGTGATCGACGCGGCGCTCAGTCCGGGCAATGCGACCGCGGCCTTCCGCTTCAGCGCTGCCCGTGGCGACCAGTTCAGTCTCCCGCGGGTCACCGACAATGCGTGGGTCCGCATCCTCGATCCCATCGGCCGCCAGATCTACAACAATCACCTCAGTAACCTGGGAACAACGACGGCCTACCTGGGCGGTGAATACCTGGTTCTCCTGGAGGGCTATCCCGCGAACCCGCCGAGCGGCGACCGCCTGGTCCAGTTCAAGCTGGTCAAAAACGGTGAAACGGCGATCGCCGACTACGAGGGCTCGGCCTATGTCCTCGGCGAGACCGTCAACGGCACCATCAGTCAGGCCAACGAAATCGATGACTACATCTTCACGGTGACCGAAGAGACCGACGTCATTTTCGATGCGCTCTCCTATGGCGGCACGGGAACGGTCTACTGGACGCTGAACGGACCGGCGGGAACGCTCATCAACCGCCGGAGCTTCTATTCCACGGACAGCTATGACCAGAGCGGCAATACGCACCTCCGGCTGATTCCCGGCACCTACCAGGTCCGGATCGACCGCTATTCGAACCAGACGGGCGACTATGCCTTCCGGGTGCTGGATTTGTCGCAATCGACTGCAATCGATCCCGACGCCAGCGTTTCCGGGACCCTGCTGCCCCGCGCGGAGACCGACCTCTACAGCTTCGAGCTGAGCGAAGCGACGCGGCTGTACCTGGAGAAGACGGCGGACAGCGGCCGGAGACATGACGCCTACTACCGCGTGTTCGACCAGTACGGCCGGCAGATACGGGCCCGCCAGCACCTCGATGGCGGGACGCCGATGTCGCTCGCCGCCGGCAGTTACACGCTGCTCATCGAGGGACGGATCCAAGACAGCACCTATTCGGGTCAGTACGATTACACCTTCGAACTGCGCACCATCCATGAGACGACTGCCCCGCTGGTCCTTGGCGACGCCATCGAGGGCCAGCTTGGCACCCCGTTCGATTCCGCCACCTACAGCTTCAGCATCACAGAGCCCAAGGTCGTGGTGGTCGACAGCCTGCTCGACAGCCGCTATGCACAACTCGTGATCTCCGGGCCGGGCGGCTATTCCGACTCACGCAACCTGCGCTCGGCGGATGGCCCCCACGTCTCGTCTCCACCGGTGCTCTATCTCGTACCGGGTGAATACAGGGCGCGGGTGACCTCGAACAACGGTACCGTGATACCGCGGTTCGCCTTCCGCCTGCTGGATGTGAGTGCCGCCGCGACCGCCATCGATCTGGATGAAACGGTCACAGGCCAGTTGACCGACCCGGCCACCGAAACGGATATCTACCAGTTCGACGGCACGGCCGGGCAGGTCGTCACGCTCACGGATGTGTCGAACTCGGGCGGCTCTTACAACGCGTACTACCGGCTGCTCGATCCCTACGGCAACCAGATCATCGGCTCGACCTCTTTGCAGAACCGGGATCCGCTCACCCTGCCGCGGGATGGCACCTATACGCTCCTGATCGAGGGGCATGTCTCCGAAAACCCGGCGAACACCACAAGCTATTCCTTCAAGTTGCAGGACCCACGGGATCCGCAAACGCGCGCCATCGGGGCGGGTGAGCTTGTCACCGGAAACATCGACCGTGTGGGGCAGCGCCACCGCATGACCCTGGAGGTGACCGAGGCGGCAACGCTCTATCTCGACAGCTACATCAACGGCAACGCCTCGCATGCCTACTACACCCGTGTTCAGATTACCGGCCCGGGAGGTGTCAGCCGCAATTACCGGCTGCGGGATGCGGACAGCCATGAGAACAACGGTGACGTCACCATCGAGGTCGTTCCCGGCACATATGACATTACGGTCTATATCGAAGGCTCCCGCACCGGGAGCTATTCCTTCGCCTTCAAGGACCTCGCCGCCGAGGCGACGGCGGTTCAGCTCGGCGACCGGCTGACCGGCGTCCTGGAACCGCGCAACGAGACCCACGTGTACTCCTTCGAGGCTGAGGCCGGCGATACCTTCCTCGTCGACGTGACCCGGGTGACCGGGTCGTCCCACGGCGTTTACTGGCGTCTCATCGATCCGCGCGGCGCCAACGAGCTGTCCCGCCAGTACCTGCAGGACCGCGACCTGCACACCATCCGCCGCACCGGGACCTACTACCTCCTGGTCGAAGGCCGTACCTACGAGGGTGCCGGCCAGATCAGCTATGATTTCCTGCTGCAGGACAAGACGGTCGAGGAATTCGCCGTCGACCTGGACGCGACGGATTCAGATGCGGGCATCGAGGTCGTTGAAGGCCCCGCGGGCGCCGCCGATACCGCACCGGGCTTCAGCGGCTTCGAGCGGATCGTCGTCGAAGACAGGGTAACGCAGATCGACGGCGACCTGAGCTTCTCCCTATGGTTCCGCCCGGACCGTTTCACGGCCGGCAACTGGAAGCCGCTCATCCATAAGGACAACGCCTCCCTGCAATACGGCCGGGAGTATTCACTCTGGGTGAACAGCCAAGGCTTCGTCCATTTCACCAAGAGTTACAGTTCCGGAGGGCAGAACTGGATAAACTCTCCTCACAACTCGGTCGTGTGGGAAGACTGGAATCATGTCACCGGGGTAATCGACCGCACCAATGGCCAGATGCGGCTCTATCTCAACGGCAACCTGGTCGGCACGAGCGGCATCAGTGGCAACCCGGCAGCGATCGAAAGTCCCTGGAGCATCGCCGGCGTCGGCAGCGCGGGCTTCGAAGGCGCCATCCGTGGTGTCGTCCTCTGGGACGGCGCACTGACGGACGAGGATGCCCGAAAGGTCTATGCCGGTGAGGCGGTGGCCTTCGGCCAGGTCATCGGCCTGCCCCTGGATGAGGCGCCCGCCAGCGGCGTGATCACGGCCGTGGCGGACACCGGTCCCAACGCCGTGCAGCCGGTAATCATCGATTACGCAGACACCATGCAGGGCAGCTTCACCGGCAGGCTGCAGGTGCCCGGCGAGGTGGATGTCTACACCTTTACGCTGAATGAGGAGAAACTGCTTTACTGGGATACCCTCAGCCCGCGCAATGATATCTATGCCACCCTGCGTGGGCCGGGGGGGGTCAATATCAGCCGGCGGCTCGAGCAGGCCGGTGATACCAACTGGGGAGGCAACTATGTCTTTCGGGCGCCGGCGGGTGATTACACCCTGACCTTCGATGGTGCCTCGACAGCGAAGGGTGCCTATGGCCTGCGCTTGCTGGACCTGGGCACCGCCGAGCCGGTTGCCATCGATGGCTCGAAGATCGAAGGCTCCATCGACACCTACCGCGCGGCCAAGGCCTTCACCTTCACCGCCAGTGCCGGAGACCGCGCCTTCCTGGACCTGGAATCGCTTGGTATCAATGCAAACAATGCCGCATGGCGCCTGATCGATCCCGTTGGGCGTCAGGTCTACGGCCCGGTCAATGCGGGCGATATCGATGGCCTGACCTTTGAATTCGATGGCCGCTACACCCTGATCCTGGAGGGCGACCGCCAAAACGGCACGCAACAGGATCTCACCTACCGCTTCGCCCTGTACCCCATCGTCAGTCCGCCTGTGCCGATCACCCTGGGCGGCCCGAATCCGGGCGGTGAAGTTCCGGTGATCGATGGCGCCATTGGCCAGGCGCTGGACCTGCGGGGAGCGGAGCACCTGAAGCTCGATAATGATCCTGCTATCGATCTGACCGGCAGCGTGACCCTGGAGATGTGGGTCAACCCGGACCGTTTCGTCGACACCTGGACGCCGTTGCTGATCAAGAGCGCCGGCACCGGCCATAACCAGCGCACCTACTCGATGTGGCTGAACTCAAACGGTTCTATCTATGCCGACACCATCCGTACCGACGGGGGCCGTGAAGCGCTCCAGACCGGCGGGGGCCAGGTGTCGGCCAGGCAATGGACCCATGTGGCGGCCGTCTTCGACCGTGCCAATGGGGTGCAGAAAATCTACATCAATGGCGTCGAGGTGGCCTCGCGCGGGATGAGCACCACGCCGGCGGCCTCCTATGGGGATGAGGCGCCGCTGTATATCGGCTGGACGGGCGAGTCAGCATCGGACTATGCCATGTTCAACGGGGCCCTGGACGATATCCGTCTGTGGTCCAAGGCGCGTACCGCCGATGAGATCGCGGCAGCCTACCAGTCGGTCCTGGCGGGTGACGAAGAGGGTCTGGCATTGTACCTGCCGCTGGATACGCATGCCGCCGGCGCCGCGCCGGATGCCGGGCCAAACAGTCTCGATGCCCGGTTGCTCAGTTTCATTCCCAATGGCATCACGGGCACTGTCAGCGGTGTGGGCCAGGAACTGCGCTACACCTTCAGCCTGGCGGAAGACACCCGTGTCTATTTCGATTCGCTGACCAATCGCAGCGACCTGAGGCTGAAACTGACCGGGCCCAATGGAACCTACCTGGACCGGCATTTCGCGCAGACAGATGGCAGAGGTATAGGCAATACCGTCCCGGTTCTGTACCTGCATGCCGGTGACTATACGCTGTTGATTCAAGGCGTTGGCGATGCACGGGGTGATTTCAACCTGGATGTCGTGAACCTGGCGGACAGTACGCCAATGACGCTCGACAGCGTGATCTCGGGAGAACTGACCCCGGCCAACCGGAGTCGTTTCTACTCCTTCGACGCCACTGCCGGAACCTCGCTCTTCATCGACGACATCAGTCATAACGAGGGCATGACATGGCGCCTGCTCGACCCCTTTGGCCGGCAGGTGTTCAACTATCGTTACTCCTACTATCAGGAGGATATCACCCGTCAGACGCTGTCCTATGACGGGACTTATACCTTTATCGTTGAAGGCGATGTGGGTACGGGGGGGCGTTCGGCCTACAGTTTTGCCTTCTGGGAGCGGGAAGTCCCTGACAGCATTCCCCTGACCCTGGGCGATGTCACGACGGTCACCCTTCCTGATCCGGGCGATTACAGGCGTTACTCGTTCACCCTCGCGGATGCGGCACGGCTGTACATGGATTCACTGGAGTACCGCGGCAATCTCCGCTGGGCCCTGCGCGGGCCGGAGGGATACAACCTCGCCGACCGCCAGTTCAGCGCCACCGATGCCGAACGCTACCCCGCCAACCCCCTGCTCGAACTCGGGCCGGGGGACTACCAGCTCACGATCTACGGCACCGACCAGATCACGGGCGATTTCAAGTTCCGTCTGCTCGATGTGGATGCCGAGAAATCGGAGCTGTTCTTCAACGACGAGACCTTCGGTGTTCTGCCGGAGGGGAACCACGCCACCAAGGTTTTCTTCCTTGACGGTGTGAAGAACCAGGCTTTCTCCCTGGATGTTATTGACCGTCCTGCCACGTACACGTCCTGGCGCCTGATCGGGCCGTCGGGCCAGCAGGTGGTTTCTGGCCGCCGCTTCCTGGACGAAGGCGGCTTTATCCTGCCGCAGGACGGGGAATACCTGCTCCTGCTCGAAGGGAATGTGCGTGATGGCGCGAACACCAACAGCTACCGCTTCATTCTCAACAGCCCCACTTACCCGGATGCCACCGGCGACACCCTTGAAGAATTTGGCGGAGGCTCGGGCATTGGCCATGTGCTTGTCAACCAGTCCGGCTTCACGCCAATTGAGGAAGACGACGGTACCGGCAATACAGTGCTGCGCCTGCTCGATCCACTCACCGCCAACACCCGCTCCGGCATCGTTTTCTCGCAGACCGCGGAAGGACCTTTCGACGAAGTGCGCTGGTCTTTCGACTACCGGATGGAATCACCCGCGAGCGGAACAGCCGGGCATGGTCTGGTTACAGAATGGTTGCCTTCGGCGCGATACGGTTTGGGCGGCGCCGTCCCTTTGGTGGATATCGAGGCCAACCGCACGGGTGCGCTTGGCATCGCGCTGGATCTGGTACAGAGCAGCGGTGACGGTAGTGTTCCGCACATCTCACTGCACCATGGCAGCAAGCGACTTGAGGTGCCGCTGTCTGATTTCGGGCTGACAGTTGCGGATCTGCTGGATACGGACCTCAATCTCGAAGTGGTCCTGAGCCGTGCCGACGGTGGGGTGAATGTCTCGGTGATCGGCAGTGACGGCGCGACCACCACCACCTTCATCGATGGCTACTTCGTCGGTGGCCTGGACCTCACCGATGGACGTGTCGCCATCAGTGCGCGCTCCAATGCCGAGGTCATGGGCCTGACCATCGACAACGTGGCGATCGATACAACCGCAGCCGCAGCGCCACTGACGCTCACCCTTGGCGATGAATTCACCGGCGACCTGCTGCATGGCTCCTCGGTGGACCGGTACCGTTTCACTGTCACCGAGACCACCCGCGTGGTCATGGACCCCCGGACCAATAACAGCCGTCTCTACTGGTCGTTAACCGGCCCGACCAATGCTGGCCCGGTGCGCTTCGATACCACTGATGCGAACTATGGGTCCGGATCGACGTTCATCACGCTGCGTCCCGGGGAGTATCAGCTCAATATCTATACCAACGACAATTCCACTGGTTCCTATGCCTTCGCGTTGCTCGATGTCGCCGATGCCACGCCGTTCGATATCAATACGCCGGTGGAAGGTACAGTCGATCCGCCCAAGGGAACGCAGATCTACAGCTTCGACTGGCCGGGTGGTGAACCCTTCTATCTCCAGACCGAGTATCTCGGCGGCAGCCAGGACTTCTACTACCGTATCGTTTCCCCCAGCGGTTCGACGGTGGTGGAGCGGCGTTATTTCCGGGATGATTGGGAGACTGGAAATCTCAGCCTGGCGGGCACCTATTATCTGCTGATCGAGGGGCGTGCCTACAATGCCTCCACCGGGGATTACCGTTTCCGGGCCTACAGTGGCACCACGAGCAGTGAGGCGCTGATCCTCGACACCATCACGACCGGCACCATCGCCGCGCCGCTGGATCGCCACAGTTACACCTTCAGCCTCGCCGAGGACGGCTACATCCACCTTGACGGTCAGACACCCGACTACAGGATGCGCATGACCCTCAGCGGTCCGTCCGGGACGCTGTACAGCAACGAGATGCGCCGCTCCGACAGCTACTGGCGGGGTGATTCCACCGCGATCTGGGCGCCGGCGGGGGATTACACCCTCACCATCGATCCGGCCGGGCTGATGACGGGCGCCTATTCCTTCGCGGTGCGGCAGCTCGGCAATGCCACGCCCATCACCCCCGGCGAGCAGGTGGATGCCACCTTCGACCCGGGTTCCACGACCCAGATCTTCAGCTTCAGCGGCAACAAGGGCGAGCAGTTCTACCTCGACCGGATTTCCGGCAATCTCGACGGCCGCTGGAAGATCATCAATCAGTACGGCTCCCTTGTCACAGCGGGGAATGTCGACGTTGATTCCGATATTCAATTGGTAACACTGAACACGGACGGCACCTTCTACCTGTTGATAGAAGGCGATGTCAACGATATGGATGCACGCACCCAGTCCTTCCGCCTGGTGCCCCTGTCCGGAAACACCTCGGCGCTGACACTGGGTGAACGCGTGGAGAGTGAAATCGCCCTGCCGGGAGAGACCCAGACCTATACCTTCTCGCTGACCGACAGCGCGAAGGTCTATGTCGACGTCCAGTCACCCAACAACGGAAATTTCCGTTGGCTGCTGCGCGGGCCATGGGGCAAGGTCTCAACGCGCGCCTTTACCTCGAGCGATGCGGACAGCATTTCCTACCCGCCTTTCTTTGGGCCGCTGGCGCCGGGGGAGTATTCCCTGACCGTGTATGCGAACTCCGGCGCCACAGGTGCGTTCTCCCTGCAAGTGCTGGATTACGCGGACGCCACCCCGATTACCATCGGCACGCCCGTCTCGGGACAGCTTGCACCCGGCTCGGAGACCCATGTCTACACCTTCGAGGGAAAGGCGGGAGATCGTTATTTCTTCGATGTGGTCAACGGGAATTCGCGCACCTACTGGCGGGTGCTCGATCCCTATGGTCGCGAAATCCTGGAACGTTATTTCAGTGAAGACCAGGACACGACCACCCTCCAGGAGACGGGCACCTACACGGTCCTGATCGAAGGCCGGCGGGATTACCCCGAGACCCGCGCCTACAGCTTCAATATCTACGCCAACCCCATCACCGAGCCGATTGTCCTGGCCGGGCTGGACGGCGAGCCGGCGCCGGACCTGACCGTGGACAGTTTCACTATCGACACGCCGGCCCCCATCCTTTCCGGCGGCGCCGTCGACGTGAGCTGGGTGCTGCGCAACAGCGGCAATGCGCCGGTCGACGCCACCTTCGATACGCGGCTTACGATCCGGCGTGTGGACACCGGCGCGGTGCTGGCCGATGTCGTGGTGCCCACCGATGCCTCGGGCGCCAACGCCATTGCCGAGGATGGAACAGTCTCCGGCAGCACGACACTGACCCTGCCCCCGGGGGTGATCTCGGTAGGCGACCTGCGGCTTTCCCTGCGGGCCGACGTGAGCAATGACGTCATCGAGCGGAACTCCGATGGCACCGGGGAGCTGAACAACGGAGCCGAGCTCGACTTTGTCACCGAACTTGCGCCAAACAGTGATCTTGTCGCCACGGATCTGACCGTGACGCCGGCCGCGGGCTGGCTGCCCGGCCAGGCCGTCACCGTCGGCTGGACCCTGACCAACCAGGGCACCAAGGACGCCAGTGCGCCCTGGACCGAGCGGCTCATCGTCACCAACACCTCGACCGGGCGTATTGTCGAAAGCCTCGACCTGCGGGAGACCACCGATCCGATACTTGCCGGCCAGTCGGTCGCGCGCAGCGTGGAATTCGGCTGGCCCGGAGGGCTGGATACCACCGGCGTCTATCGCTTCGACGTGATTGTCGATGCGCTCGGTGAGATCTTCGAAACCAACCTGGCGGGGGACGCCGAGGCCAACAACACCACGCGCGCCACCATCAATTCAGCGCCTGACCTGGTCGTGACCGGGGTCAGCGTGGCCGAGGCCGCGCCGGAGGCCGGCGGGGCATTGACGATCAGCTGGACGACCCGGAACGAGGGGGCCGCGCCGACGCCGGGCAACTGGTTCGACCGGGTGCGGGTGCGCAACCTGACCACGGGCCAGACGCTGCACCTCGTCGAGGTGGCCGTTCAGGACATGCCCCTGGCGCCGGGCGAGGAGGGCACCCGGACCGTTACGCTGAACCTGCCGGATGGTTCCGCCGGCGTCGGCGTCATCCGCGTGGAGGTCGAGGCCGACCGCGACCTGGGTTACCGCTCCAGCCTGATCGAGGCCCGCGACGGCATCAGCGCCTCCACGGCCGAGAACAACAACTCCAATTTCACCGAGGTCACCTCGGTGGCACGTCCCTATCCCAACCTGGTTGCGACCATTACCGGCGTGCCGGGCGCGGCCCGCGGCGGCGAGACCACGCCGGTCTCCTGGCGGGTCACCAACGCGGGTGACCGCGACACCCTGGCCAGCGCCTGGACCGACCGGGTCTACCTCTCCTCCGATGCCGTACTGGATGCCTCGGACGAGTTGCTCGCGGCCATCGAGCACGCCGGCGGCCTGGCCCGGGGCGCTGATTACGCGGTGACCACCGATGTCCGGATCCCGGTCGGCATCGAGGGCGATGCCTACCTGCTGGTGTCAACCGACGAAGACCAGGTGGTGGTCGAACCCGACACCCGCGCCGACAACGTTGATGCAGCGGCGATCTCCCTTAGCTCCCCCTATTCGGATCTGACGGTGCAGGCAGTGGTGGGTCCGGTCTCGGCCAAAACGGCCGGTGAGACGGTCACCGTCGGCTGGCGGGTGGCCAACGAGGGCCCGGATGCGCTGATTGCGCCTGCCGGTGGCTGGACAGACCGCGTCTATCTCTCCACCGACGGCACCGTTGCCGGGGCTGTGGTCACCCTCGGCAGCTATGTGCATCAATCCGACCTGGCCGTGGGTTCAAGCTATTCGCGCTCGGAAGAGATAGAGCTTCCGCCGGGCTACGTGGGCGATTTCTTCGTGGTTGTGGAGACCAACGCCAACGGCGCTGTTTTTGAGGGTATCGGGGCGGCGCCGAACGAAGGCGCCACCGTGACCGCCTTCAGGCTGGCGCCGGCGCCGGCGCCCGATCTCCGGGTCGATACCGTCAGTGGCCCGGATGCCATCGTGCCCGGTCTTGCCACGGAGGTGACCTACACCGTCACCAACGCCGGGGAGGCAACCGCCCGCGCCCCCTGGAGAGACGAGGTGCTGCTCACGGGGCCGGGCCTGGGCGGTGGCCGCAGGCTGGCCCTGGTCGAGCGGACCTTCGACCTTGATCCGGGGGAGAGCTACGAGGTTGCCGTGCAGGTGACCATCCCCGGGAACATTGCCGAGAACGACTACCAGATCGCCGTGCGGACGGACCGCTTCTCCGATGTGTTCGAGGGCGGGCGCGAGGACAACACGGCCGCGGACGACCCGGTCGGCCTTCGCTACCCGAACCTGACGGTGCCGGAGCTGAGCCTTTCGGACGGCCCGTTCGAATCCGGAGACAGCGTGCGCCTCGACTGGTCGGTGGAGAACGCCGGGGCGGGCGCCGTCACCAGTGGCTGGACCGACCGGGTCTGGCTGAGCCAGGACGAAACGCTGGATGCGGGCGACATTCTGCTGGCGGAGCGCCCCGCCGGCGCCGCCGTGCCCTTTGCCGCGGGCGCGCGCGTGGTGGCCTCCCTCGATATCGACATCCCCATCGAGGTGTCGGGGGCCTGGTTCGTCCTTGTGGAGACGGATGCGGATAATACGGTCGTCGAACCGGCGGGCGAGGATGACAATGTCGCGGCCGCCCCCTTGCAGATCGCGCTTGCGCCTTACGCCGACCTGGTGGTGACCGAGGTGGTCGCACCCAGCCTGACCGTGGACGACCCGGCCCGGATCGAGTTCAGCTGGACGGTGGCGAACAACGGCACCGGCGCCGGGATCACCGATACATGGGTGGACCGCATCTTCGTCTCCGCCGACGACATCATCGGCGACAGCGACGACATCGAACTGGGCCGTTTCGCCCACGCCGGCGGACTTGCCCGGGGCGAGACCTATTCACGGACCGAGTCCCTCTACATGCCGCCCGGCATGAACGGCCGCTTCACCCTCTACGTCACCACGGATGCCGATAACGCGGTATTCGAGAATGAACTGGAGGCCAACAACACCCTGGCATTGCAGGGCTTCTTCGATGTCGCCCCCATCCCATACGCGGACCTGGTCGTGACGAACGTGACTGCGCCGGATACCGCGCAATCGGGCCAGCCCGTGACGCTGAGCTGGACGGTGGAAAACCGGGGGATCGGACTGACCAGCACCTCCCGCTGGGACGACCGGGTCTACCTGGCCGACAATCCGGATGGCGCGGGCCGGATATACATGGGCAGATTCGACCATATCGGCTTCATTGCGCCGAACGGAAACTATGTCCGTGAAGCACAGGTGACATTGCCCGAGGGCTGGGAAGGTCCGGCCTACTTCTTCGTCGAGGTTCCGGGGGCAAACACTCCCACGCGCTACAACGCCCCCTACGAGTTCGTCTTCACCGACGACGGCAACAAGGGCGTCTCCAACGAGGTCGATGTCTCGCTCAGCCCGCCGCCGAACCTGATCGTCACCAGCGTCACGGCGCCCGCCGAGGCGCCGGAAGGCTCCGCCATCGACGTTACCTGGACGGTGAAAAACGACGGCACCGGCCCGGCGGAGGGCTCCTGGACCGACCGGCTCTATCTGCGCAACTCGGACACCGCCGCCAACGAGCGGGACATCCTGATCGGCTCCTACAGGTTCAACGGCCCGCTGCAGGCGAACACGAGCTATACCCGCCGTGAGCAGGTGGTGCTGCCGGAGCAGACCAACAACCGCTATGACCTGATCGTTATCACCGATTACGACAACAAGGTTTACGAGCACAACAACGAGGACGACAACGAAAGCAGCGCCGACGCCCAGGTGCTGGTGACCGTCCTGCCCAGGCCCGACCTCCAGGTGTCGGGTTTCCAGGCGCCGGGCGAGCTTACCGCGGGTGCTACGGGCTCACTGCGCTGGACGGTTATCAACCAGGGGCCGGTGGCCACCACCACGCCCAACTGGAAGGACAGCGTTTATCTCTCGCTCGATGACAAGATCTCCTACGATGATATCCGCCTCGGCTCCTTCTCGAACGAGGCGGCGCTTGGCTCCGGCGAGAGCTACCTCAGTCAAGAGGTGGATTTCCGCGTGCCGGAACGGTTCCGCGGTACGGCCTACCTGCTCGTCAACACCGACAGCGGCAACGCCGTGGCCGAATGGCCGAACGAAAACAACAACCTCGGCGTGCACGAGCTCTACATCGAGCCCATCCCCTTTGCGGATCTGGTGGTTCACGATGTGGTGACGCCGTTCCAGGCCTTCGAGGGCAACCAGGTCACCGTGAACTACACGGTCACGAACCGTGGCGCCGGGGCCACCAACCTCGGCGCCTGGACCGAGCAGATCTGGCTCACGCTGGACAAGAACCGGCCTCACCCGGGCCAGGGCGATATCCTGCTGAAGACGCTGCAATACAACGGCGGCATCCTGGAGGTCGGCGCCGGCTACGACCGGCAGGAGACGGTGACGCTGCCCGACAACCTGGTCTCCGGCAATTACTACATCACCCCCTGGGTCGACCCTTACGCCACGCTGTTGGAGGACACCCTGGCGGTCAACGTCAACGAGGACGACCCGAACGAGATCAACTCGAACAACTACAAGGCCGGCGGCTCCGACCTCATCGGCCAGGAAGTGATCCAGATCATCGGCAATCCGCCGCCGGTGGTCTATCCGGAGCTGGGCATCGTGGTGGATGCCGTCACACCCGCATCGACCGCCGGCGTGGATGGCCAGAACGCCTACGAGGTGAGCTACACGCTGACCAATAACGGTGACGGCCCGGCGAGCGGATACGTCGTCGATCTCTACCTGACCGAGACGGCCTCGCTGAATGCCTCGGGGCTGGAGAGATGGCATCTCGGGCGCTTCGGCGGTGAGACAATCCCCGCCGGGGGCGGCGTGGCGAGCTTCACCCGGAACTTCGTGCTGCCGCCCGGCCTCGACGGCAAGTATCTGATCGCCCAAGTTAGCCAGCAGGGTGACACCGACCTGAGCAACAACCTCGATACCGAGGCGACCAGCGTCGCCTCACCCGAGCCGAACCTCGTGGTCGCCGAGATCGTTCCGCCCGCCGGGGCCTACTCGGGTGAAAAGGTGGAAATCAGCTACACGGTCCTGAACGACAGCGAGACCGCCGTCTGGCCGGGCACCGAGTACTGGATCGACCAGATCTGGCTGTCGAAGGATCCGACCTTCATCAAGGGCCGCGCCACGTTGCTGCGCACCGAGCACATCTCCAATGCGACGCCCCTCGAGGGAGGCCGGAGTTACACCCGTACCTTCGAGGCCACGCTGCCGCCCGGAATCGAGGGCGACTACTTCATCTACGTCTTCACCAACACCGGGGCGGGTCTGGAAGAGCAGTTCCGCAGGTGGCCGGAGAAAAGCGGCTCCTACGACGGCAACATCGGTCGCCACAAGCAGTATGCCTTCGAGGACCCGGCGGGTGCGATGCTGCGCGCCGATCTGCCGGTGACCTATGCCGAGCCCGACCTGCAGGTGACCGACCTGCAGGTGCCCGCCAGCCTGTCGGCCGGCCAGACCGTCGATATCACCTTCGAGGTGACGAACGTCGGCAACCGGGAGACACGCGAAGACGCCTGGGTGGACCGCGTCTATCTGTCCCTCGACCCGTCGCTGGACGAGGGCGACTTCCTGCTGCGCCGCGAGGAGGGTCAGCAGGAGATCCGGGCCGAGCACAGGCGGACAGGAGCGCTGGCGCCGGGAGAAAGCTATACCGCCACCGTGACGGTCACCCTGCCGTTCGAGATAGAGGGCGACTACCGTATCCTGGCCGTCGCGGACAGCGATCTCAGCGACAGCGGCTACGCCAAATCCACCATTTCGCCCCGGCTGCGCGGCCTGGGAGGGGTGGCCAACGGCGTCGTGCGCGAATTCCAGGGCGAAGGCAACAACACGACCTCTCAGGCCGTGACGATATCACCCTATCTGCCGCCGAACCTCCAGGTGACATCCCTCGACGCCTCGCTGCGCGCGGTGCGCGGGCAGGAGTTCGATGTCGACTACACCGTTACCAACATTGGCGGCAATGTGCCCTTCCAGCAGGCCGCCTGGGATGACATGGTGTACCTGTCGCGGGACGAGTTCCTCGACCTGAAGGCCGACCGCTTCATCGGCTCGATCCGTCACACCGGGGGCCTTGCCGCCGGCGAAAGCTATGACGTCTCGCGCACCTACTCGGTGCCCACGGACCTGCCGACCGAGGCCTATTACGTCTTCGTGGTCACCGATCCAAACCGCTACGGCGGCAAGGGCGTGGTCTACGAGGGTGAGAACGAGGCCGACAACGACCGCCGCTCCGACGTGCCGATGATCGTGGAGCTGCCGCCGCCGACGGATATCCAGGTATCCTCGATCGAACTCCCGGCGAATGCGCGGGCCGGCGAGCCGGTCACCATCCGCTGGACAGTGACCAACAGCTCCGATGACGTCGCCGCAGAGGGCCGCTGGTCGGACAGCGTGTTCCTGTCCGAGGACGGCACCTGGGACCTGACCGACCGCCCCATCGGCCGCGCGCAGTATGCCGGTTCCCTGGCGCCGGGCGAGAGCTACACCCTCGAACTCCAGACCACGATGCCGGCATCCACGCCGGGCGGCTACCGGGTCATCGTGCGCACCGATATCTTCAACCAGGTCTTTGAAGACGTTAACGATGCGAACAATACGACGGCGAGCGCCGATGTGCTGGACGTGGCGGTGGACGAACTCCTGCTGGGCACGCCGCTCACGGTCAACCTGGGGCGGGGCAAGGAGCGCCTCTACCGGATCGAGGTGCCGCCCGAGGAGACCCTGAGGGTGACCCTCGTCTCCTCCGACCCGACGGCCAACAATGAGATCTTCCTGCGCCACGATGCGCTGCCCTCGCCGAACCTGTTCGACGCGACCTATGAGGGCCCGCTGTCGAGCGATCTCGTCGCCGTGGTGCCGGACACCGAGCCTGGGGTCTATTACCTCTCCGTGCGCAATTACTCCGGCCCCCCCGGGGGCACGGACATCACGCTCCTGGCCGAACTCCTGCCGCTGGTGATCACCAGCGTGGAAAGCGATCGCGGCGGTGCCTCGAAGTGGGTCACCACCAAGATCAAGGGCGCGCAATTCGCCGAGAACGCCACCGTCAAGCTGGTGCGGCCCAACATCGCCGAATTCTCGCCGGTCGACTGGAAGGTGGTGGACTCCACCGAGATCATCGCCATCTGGGATCTGACGGATGCGCCCAAGGGCCTGTACGACATCCAGGTCACGAATCCCTCCGGCGCCCAGGCCGTGTTGCCCTACCGCTACCTCGTGGAGCGGGCCGTCGAGGGCGATGTGACCATCGGCATCGGCGGCAGCCGGGTGATCCTGCCCGGCGAGACCGAGACCTATTCGGTGGCGCTGAAGAACCTGAACAACCTCGATGCACCGTACACCTTCTTCGAGGTGGGCGTGCCCGAGTTGCACCTGAACCCCTATGTGTACGGCCTCCCGTTCCTGGAGTTCTTCACCAACGTGCGCGGCACCCCGGACGGCGCTGCCGGCACGCCCAACGAGGACATCTTCTGGGCGGGGCTCGAGAGCATCGTCAACACCAATGGCCAGTTGACCACCAAGGGCTACCTGTTCGACCTGCCGGCGGACGGCTTCGCCGGCTTCAGCTTCAATATCTCGACCTATCCGGGCCTGCGGGAGTTGCATGATGAGGCTTTCGACGCCTTCCGGGCCCGCATGGCGTCGGTCCTGCCGGACTTGGATCCGATCCTCGAAGAAGGCGGAGAGGGCGCCATCGGCGACTGGTTCGATGCGGTTGTCGAAAAGGCCACCGAGGTCAGTCCGGGGCTGGGAGCGGCGCTCGCCAACTTCCCGTTCGAGGATCTTTACAACAAGAACGCCGCCAAGCCGAGCAGCTGCGAGATTCCCTTCATCCCGTTCCGCTTTCACATCTTCGCGGCCTCGACCTCCATGACGCGGGACGAGTTCGTCGCCCAGCAGACCCAGGAGGCGCTCGATCTGCGCGATGCGATACTGGCCAGCGACGACGCGCCCGGCGCGCTGCTCGCGCTGGCGGGTGACCCGGACACCTGGGTTGAACTCTACCTCGCCGGCCTCGAACAGGCGGGCATCCTGCGTGACGAGGGCGATACGCCGCCGCTGCGGGAGCGCCAGGAAATCCTGTCGCTGATGGCGACCCTTGCCTCCGGCATCCTGTTCGGACCGGCCGGGGCCGATATCCGCTCGGACGCCGATATCCTCGGCTTCTTCGAGCAGCTCCGCACGCTCTACGGCAACGACGATACCCTCATGGCCGACATCGAGTACTGGGAGGAGCGGCGGAGCGATTGCCGTATCGGCGAAATCCCGGTCCCGGCGCTGCCTCAATTCGAGGATTACGATCTGGGCCTGTCCAACCAGACGAATTTCGAGGCCGTGCGCATCTTCAGCCCCTGGGTGCCCTTCGAGGACCGGGGTGCTGCGCTGCCGGAGGATTTCCTGATCAGCGGCGCGCCCGGACCGGTGGATGGCGAAGACTTCGTGCCGCTCGACTTCTCGGATTACTTCGCCGATCCGGCGAACTCGGGGCGGCTCGCCTCGCTGATCGGCCCGCAGACCTTCGACACGGAAGGCTGGCTGCCGTCCCGGGAGCGCCTGCCTTACACCATCAAGTTCGAAAACGACGCCCGGGCGACCCAGCACGCCAACCGTATCGAAATCGTCACCCAGCTCGATACCGACCTCGATCCGCGCAGCTTCGAACTGGGTGACATCAAGATCGGCGACATCACCATCGATGTCCCGGACGGCCGCTGGTTCTACCAGGACGAGATCGATTTCACCGACACCCTTGGCTTTCTGGTGCGCATCTCCGCCGGTATCGACCTCTACCAGGATCCGGCTTCGGCCCGCTGGGTGATCCAGGCGATCGACCCGCTTACCGGCGAGCAGATCCAGGACGGCTCACGCGGCCTCTTGCCGCCCAACAGCGAGGGCGGCAAGGGCGCCGGCTTCGTGGCCTATACCGTGCGCCCGGCCGAGGACGTGGAAACCGGCACGCGGATTTCCTCGCAGGCGCGCGTGCTTTTCGACACGGCGGCGCCCGAGGAGACGCTGGAGCTGATCCAGGTTGTCGACGGCGCGGCGCCAGTCACGTCACTGGACGTTTCGACCATCGAAGGGACGGACGATATCGAAGTGCGCTGGTCGTCCGAAGACGATGCCGGCGGCTCGGGCGTCAGGCACGTGACGCTCTACGTCTCGGAGGACGGCGGTGACTTCAGGATCTGGCAGCGGCGGGTGGAGTCCGCCGAGGGTGTGGAGATTTTCGAAGGCGAGCCGGGCAAAGAGTATGAGTTTCTGGCGCTGGCAACCGATGTTGCAGGCAACCGCGAGGAGCCGCGTGACGGCTCCACCGTCACGTCCGACGGCTCGCCGGTCAACCTCGGCGCCCCGGCGACCGTGGAGGGCACCACGCCGCCGAACTTCGGCCGTCCGCCGGAGCCGACACCGGAGCCTTCATCCAATCCGCTGTTCGCCATCGCCGAGGAACTCGTGCCGAGCGCCGATCCGCTCTCGCGTCCGTCTGAATTCGACAGCGTACTGCGGCCTTTCGTGGCGCAAAGCTTCGCAACGGATGTGCCGGCCTCCAACGGCGGCATCGCACCGATGGCGCTGCTGGAGCTTTCCGACGGCGATTATCTCGTCTCCGGCGGCCTGAACCGTGGCACGCTCTACAAGTTCGGCCAGCAGGGCGGCAGCGCCGAAGACCCGGCTGCGCTCTTTGCGGCCCTCGATGTGCCGGTCTTCAACCTGGCCGAGGACGCCGGTGGCAATCTCTGGGCCACCACCGGCGGCGGCGCCCTGCTGAAGCTCGATGCCGCCACGGGCGGAATCATCGCCCGGTATGGCAAAGGCATTACCATGGGGCTGGCCATCGAGGAGGCCACCGGGCTGATCTATGTCGGCACCAATTCCGGCATCGTGACCTTCAACCCGGCAACCGAGGAGTTCACGCAGTGGAGCCGTGACGAGAACCTGCGCATCGGCTCGCTGGCATTCGACAACTACGGCAAGCTCTGGGCCGTGACCTGGCCGGATCGCACGCAGGTGGTCAGCTTCAACGAGCGGCAGCGGGCGCAAATCGAATACACCTTCGACAGCAAGATCGACAGCCTCGCCTTCGGCCGGCTTGGTACTGCGATCGAGGACCTGATCTTCGTCTCCCACAACACCGGCCCCATCTCCGATACCGGGGAGGTGGCCGAGGGCTCGGTCCTCACGATGATCGACCAGGCGACACGGCGTCTGGTGGACGTGGCCAGGGGAGGGACCCGTGGAGACGTGGTCATTACCACAAGCGACGGACGTGTATTGCTGTCGCAGTCGAACCAGGTCGACGTCATCTCCCCGGCCTATGCGCCCATGGTAGTGGCAACGAATCCACCCAGTGAGGCGACGGTGCCACTGCCCTTGTCGGTACTGACCGTGCGTTTCGATCAGGACATGTTTGCCGGCGATCCGACCTCGACTGCATCCGTCGTCAACCGGGACAATTACGTGCTTGTTGGTGAGGAGACAGGTGAATACAAGCCTGTTGCGGTCCTGTATGACGCCGGCTCCCGTACCGCCCTGTTGAAGATCGGCAATCTTCTGCCCGATACCTACACCCTGACCGTTGCATCAACGGTGACTTCGGCCTACGGATTGCGGATGGGTGAGGATTACACCACTACGTTCAAAGGCATTGATGATCTGACCGCGATCGTCGACATCGACTTTGGATCAACACGCTTCAATCGTGCGCTGGGCACCCTGTCATACGATGTCTCGCTCACCAACCGGTCGGAGACTGATATCGTCCTCCCGGTCTTGATGACGCTCGACCCCATCCGCGGTTATGCCGGATTGCCGGAAGATGTGGCGGGCAGGACCGAGCAGGGGCTGTGGCTGATCGATCTGTCCGACACGCTGCCGCCTGATGGTCGGCTGGCGCCCGGTGAGAGCACCGCCGGTGAGACGATTTCGATTGGAACGCCCGGGCGTCAGCGTGTTCTGTTCTCGACCGGGGTTCTGGCCGGAGCCACGCCCAACCAGGCGCCCCGCTTTGTCAGCGAAGCGCCCAGCGAGGCTGCCGTCGGCGAGGAATTCGTTTATGCCGCCAGAGCCGAAGATCCTGATGCGCAGACCGTTATCTATCACCAGTTGTCCGGGCCCGACGGCATGACGATCGATGCCGCGACGGGTGAGGTGATGTGGACCCCGACCGCGAACGCCCCGGACTCGGTCCCGGTTGTAATCCAGGCCTTTGACAGCCGCGGCGCCGTGGGGATACAGCGTTTCGTCCTGGATGTCAAAGGCGGCAATCGGGCTCCCGCCTTCATCAGCATGCCCACTTCCATCCGGGGGACTGAAGGGGATCTGTTGGAACTCGAGATCGTCGCCTCAGACCCGGATGCCGATGATGTAGTGACCTGGATCGATGATCTGCCTCAGGGCGCAAGCTATGATCCGGACCGCCGAATCCTGTCCTGGAACGTTGGATACGAACAGGCCGGGACCTACGGGCTCACCGTGCGCGCTTCTGACGGTCTGCGCGAGGTTGCAGCGGTCGTCGACGTTCTGATCAGTGAAGGTGTGCGGCCGGCCGTACTGCGGGTGCCTGGTGACCAGACGGTTACCGAAGGCGACCGGCTTCGGTTCAACCTTGTTGCCGAGGCAGAGCCGGGCACGCCGCTCTCGTTCGGCGTATTCAATGACTCGCTGCCGTTCGGAGCCACCTTGAATGCGGCGACCGGTGAATTCGACTGGACGCCGGGTTATACCCAGGCCGGCACCTATGAGGTGATGTTTGCGGTCTCCGATGGCGCCGGGGTGGCCATGGATACCATGAACATCGAGGTATTGGCGGCCAATGGCGCCCCCGTTTTCGATCACTTCGACGGCCTGAGGACGTACGAGGGACAGCAGTTCCGGCTGCGGGCTTTTGCGAGTGATCCCGATAACCCGTTCTATGAGCCCGGTTATCGTAACGGCAGTGGTGAATATATCGAACCACCCGATGTGCCCAAGACGGTACAAATTGAGGTGGTTGAGGGCCTGCCCGACGGGGCAAGCTTCGATGAAGATACCTGGGAACTGGTCTGGACGCCCGGCCCTGAACAGGCCGGTACCTACCAGATTACCTTCCGCGCCACCGATGATGGCGCCGAGACGGGGGTGCCGCTGACCGTGGAAGAGACGGTCGAGATCGAGGTCCTGGAACTGAACCTCTCACCGACTCTTGCGCCCGTTGACAACATCACGGTCTCACGCGGTGAAATCCTCGAAGTGCCCGTTGCCGCCGGTGACCCGGATGGTGACCCACTGACCCTGCTTTTGCGTAACGAGCAACCGGGTTTGCCTCTACCCGACTTCATCACTTTCACCGACAACGGCGACGGCACGGGCGTTATCCGGCTCGAGCCAGGCGTAGGCGATCGTGGAGAGCACGCGGTCAGCCTGATAGCGCATGATGACGGCGGTGGGCAGGGGGTGCAACGCGGTGCGCTCTACACCTTCGTCATCGACGTGCTGTCGGACAACGAACCGCCGCAATTCGCCTACCAGGGCGACGTGATGGCCGTGGTGGGGGAGACCTTTATCCTGGAGCTCAACGCCTCGGATCTGGATGCGGACGACCTGACCTTCGTACTGGCCGGCCTGCCCGACGGCGCCGTGCTGACCATGGATCCGCTGATCTATGGCCGCGCCGTGCTCGAATGGACGCCGGCCGCCGGCGAGGTCGGGACTTATACGGCCGAAGTCTCGGCCACCGACACCGGCAACTCCGGCCTGACGGCGCCCGCCACCACGTTGCTCCAGTTCGGCGTGACCGTGCGCACCACCAATGCCGCGCCGATCCTCGATCCTGTCGGCGAGATCTCCGGCAAGGAAAACGCGCAGCTCGACGTGACGTTCGGCGCCTCGGATGCCGACGGCGATAAGCTGACCTTCTCCGCTGCGAATTTGCCACGCGGCGCCAGCTTCGACCGTGAGACGGGCCGTCTTGCCTGGAAGCCGACGCCGACACAGGGCGGCACCTACGACATCGACATCACGGTGAGCGACGGCAACAAGTCCTCCACCGAGACGGTGTCGCTGACCATCGCGGAAGAGAACCGCGATCCGGTCTTCATTCCGATGGTGACCCAGCTCGGGCGTGACCGGGCCGAGATGCGCTTCACCGTGGTGGCCGATGATGCGGACGGTGATCTGGTTGCGCTTTCGGTTGTCTCCGGTCTCCCGGAGGGGGCCAATTTCAACGAGGAAACCGGCCAGTTCCAGTGGATTCCCCGGTATGATCAGTCTGGTGACCACGTGGTCACCTTTGCGGCCCAGGACCCGTTCGGCGGCAGCGATCTGCTCGAGGTCACGATCTCCATCGCCAATGTCAACCGCCCGCCGGAGCTCTTTGCCTCCGATCGTGCCTTCCTGATCGGCGAAGAGAAGCGCTTCACGCTCGAGGCCTCGGATCCCGATGGTGACGAGATCACTTTTGAAGCCTTGAACCTGCCGGAAGGCGCCGAACTCGACGCCGCAACGGGTGAAGTGACCTGGACCCCCGGGCCGGGCCAGGCGGGCGATTACTACGTCACCTTTATCGCCAACGACGGCGACCAGAAGGCACGCCAGACCATCATCATGCGCGCCAGCCTCGAACCGATTCCTCCTGTTGTTCGAATCGAGCTCACGCCCAGCTTCCCGGCAGTGCCCGGACAACCGGTACTGGTGCAGGTAGTTGCAGACAGCTTGTCGGACATTGCGGGTATCAGGTTGTTTGTAGATGATGTGGAAACCACCCTGGATGCCAAGGGCCGTGCCGTGATCACTCCGGATTCACCGGGCAAGGTGGGATTGCGGGCCACTGCCATTGACGCCGATGGCTATGAGGGTGAACAGTCTCTCGAACTCAAGGTGCGTGATCCGGAGGATCGCACGGCGCCGGATATTTCGCTCGATCCGGGATTGTCCTACGGTTTCCTTGAAGGCCGCGCGGACATCACCGGGGTCGTCGCGGATCAGAACCTGGACTACTGGCAGTTGGATTTGATGGAGATTGATTCCGACAGGGTCCTGGCCCGGGTTGGTTCGGGTGACAATCCTGTAAGCGGCGTTCTCGGTGTTCTCGATACCGGCAGATTCCTCAACGGGTTCTATAGACTCAGGTTGACTGCCGCTGACATCGGGCGACGGCTCGTCCGCACCGAGGTGGTAGTCGAGATCAACGGTGATGAGAAGAAGGGGCGGTTCACCGAAGAGCGCATCGACAGGACGCTCGATCTGGGAGCTGTGTCGTTTGAGTTGCGACGCCGATACGACAGCATGGCGCGGCCGGACGCCGATTTCGGTAGCTGGTCGGCCGGCTTTGATCTTGACCTGGCGCTCAGCACACCAAAGACGGGGAGTGAAGAATTCGGAATTTTCAACCCCCTGCGGGTTGGTGACCGGCTTTACCTGACGGTGCCGACCGGTGAGCGCATGGGATTCACCTTTCAGCCCGAAAATGAGGAAGTCGGAAGTCTTACCTTTTATCAGCCGGCCTGGCAGGCCGATAATGACAGCGGTTGGGTATTGAATTCCGTCAAGACCCTTCTGCGTAAGTCCGGCGGCCAGTATTTTACCTCCGAGGATGGGTTGCCCTATAACCCGACCGATCCACTGGTTGGCGGGCAGGTCCCGTTTGAACTGGCATCTCCCGAGGGCGTCGTCTACGTGCTGGATTCATCGGGTGAAGTGCAAGAAATGCGTGTGGGAGGAGAACGCTTGTTTGTCGGTGACAGCGGAGTGACATCGACAACCGGCGACGTGTTGAGCTTTCTGCGCGATGATGCGGGGAGAATCATCCGGGCAACCACGCCTGATGGCCAGAGCACTGTCTATACCTATGATGATGCTGGACGACTCATTGGGGTGCGTGACCTCGAAACGGGCAAGGGGGCGCGCTACGGGTATGGTGCAGACGGACTCACGGTCCTGGCTGAAATCGGCGGAACGGGGTGGACGATTGAGTATGGTTCGGACGGTGCGGTCACCAAACGCCCGATCACCGAGGATCTTGGCGGTCTGAACCAGTTCACCGGGCGAACGGTTGCCGTGCCCGGTGCGGATCAGACGGTCTCCTATTCCCTTACGATCCGTGAAAGCGAGATTTTCAGCACCGCCTCCGACCGGTTGATACTGCGGATTGAATTGTCCTCCGAGACTGCAACTCCCATACTCGATAATGCGGCTCCCCTCAGCCTCGTGCGTTTCGGAGGCCGGACCGTGGCGCTGTTCGCCATCGATGATCCCGGCTTCTTCCGCCTTGATGTCGATGCGCCGGACAATGTTGAAATGCTGATTTCCGCGGCTGCTGACCTCAACGGTGACGGTGCCGTGGACGGCGTTGACAGCGGATTGCTGACCGCCGCCGGGGCCGGGACCGATATCACCGGAGAAGGCATGGTAGACGGGCAGGACAGGCAGATCCTAAATGCCAATTTTGGACTTACCAGGAATGCGGTACCGACCGTTGCCACGCTGCTGCCGGAGGTCTTTACCCACGAGGAACTGCCGGTTCTGGTTGAACTGGACGAGATCGCCGAGGATCAGGATGGCGACCAGGTGTTCTTCAGAGTGGTGTCTGCCGACAATGTCTCGGCGAGCTTCTCCGCCGATGGCGAGTTTATCCGCATTCGCCCCGAGGCCGGATTCTCGGGTGTCGGATCGCTTACGTTGGTGGCCGACGACGGGTTCAGCGCCACCGGCGAGATTACGCTTGATGTGGAGGTCTCTGATGCTGACCTGACCTCCATGCAATTTCTGATGCGTGAGTTCAATTTCGAAAACCCCGGCGAGGTGGGCGAACTGGTCGTGGTCGGACAGTTTGAGGATCAGGCCGATGTCGTTTTGCCTTTTGATTATGTGGATGTCATCAGCGACAACCCCGGCGTTGTCAAGGTAAGCCAGAACGGCCTTATTACGGCGGTGGACGATGGTGACACCTATATCCAGGCAGCGCGAGGCAGCATTGCGGCGGCGACAGCGGCATCGGTTGGTTTCCCGACGGACGGCCTTGGCGGAATTGCGCGGATCTTCGGGATCGATGCCTATCCCGATGCCGTGACTATCGTTCCTGAAGGAGGCACCCGCCAGGTTGTCACAGAAGTCGGCACGATTGGCACGCGCTACGTAAAGGGGGCCGAGGATGGCGTCGTCTATGTGTCGGGTAATACCGACATCGTGACAGTGGATGACGACGGGTTGATTCACTCGGTGGGCGAGGGTACGACTAACGTGACGGTCATCTATCGCGGTGCCGAAGAGGTCATTGATGTTACGGTCAAACCGCCTGTTATCGGGGACGAGGCCCAGATCGGAGAAGAGGGGGGGGCATTGCGAAATGCCGATGGTGTAGAGGTCACCTTCGGGAGGGGCGTGATCAGCGGTGAGACCCCCACTGTTTCGATCAACACGCTCTCGGAAAATGATCTTGAAATCCCGGTACCGCCCGATTTTGATTTCATCGGTGGTGTGGCGGTGGACGTGGTCGGCGGCGAGATCGATGGCACCTTCCAACTGGCAGCACCTGTGGCCCCGGGGATTGCTTCCGAAGGAGAAGAGGTGTTCTTCTTCATCCAGGACGACTTTACGGTTCAGACAAATGGCCAGTATGGCAAGATATGGCGCCTGGTTGACAGCGGCAGGGTTGGCGCTGACGGTGTTGCGCGCACGGCATCGCCGCCTTTCCCCGGCCTGAGTGACCGTGGCAACTACCTTGTCGCCAGGGCCAACCAGCCGTTGCAGGATGCCTCGCTCTATGCGGCGACCCTGGCTCGGGGCATGGTTGCTGTCGTGGCTGGTATGGGTATCGGTCTTGCAGTCGGCGGCCTGCCCGGAGCGTTGGCGGGATTGAGCATCGCCGCGGGTGCCACTTATGCTTTCTTCAAGATGTCGCCGGGCCAGCAGCGTATAGACATCTACCAGAATTTCCTTGAGGGCCGGGACTGGTCCCAACAACGGCTCGACGTGAACGTCGTTGGTACAAATGGCCGGATCAACCTCGAGGCCAGCCTTCCGGACGAACCTTACCTGGCGGCGCCGGGAGAACCGCCGGGGATTATCGATGTCGATGTCCAGCGCACGCCTGACGGCAACACTCAGCTCGTCATCTCGGGCGTGAATCTCTACCGGGATCCTGCCACCGGCCCCGGTTTTGGCACCGAATTGAGCGATAGCCGGGTGGAATTCAGGATAGGCGATTATACCGAGTATGTGCCCGGGATTGACTTCCAGGTGATATCGGAGACACCCGGGGAACAGGGGGCGGTTATTGCGCTGGATGTGCCAAACACCATTCTTGCCACCAAGGCCCAGATTACATTCCAGAGGGCTCCCGATGGAATGCAGCCCGGAAATATCGGCGGTTGGGCTCCAATGCCACTCCTGCCGGAGAGTTCGGTCGAATTTTCCATTGCCAATACCCAGGGCTACGGTATCGTCGGTGGTTCCTCGGAGGACCCTGCGCACTACGGCGATACCATGGTGCAGGTGTTCGATATCGCGGCGGCCGGGCTTGGCGGGCCTGGTGGGCAACCCGATGCCGTCGTAAAGGAAATCTTTCTCGATGATGGTGGTGTGCCATTACGGGGTTGGCCGCAGCAAATCATCATGGCGCCCGATCTGTCGGCGGCCTATGTGGCCCACAGGAAGGGCATTGCCGTGGTCGACATGCTGACGCTCAAGCAGTATGACGTGAATCCTGATGCCCCTGGCGTCAACATAATAAAAGTCCCCGGCGGCATGGTCACCTCACTCGCGCTAAGCAACGATGGCCGTTACCTGTACGCGGCGGGTACCGGAAAGATTCACATGGTCGATCTGGACCAATCGTCCAACCAATATCTCAGCGTAAGAGAGATTGCCTTGCCGATTCCGGCCAGTGCCGCTGAACTCACGGGGGGCAAGATCAACGATATCGAGCTTGATGCCGATGGCAAGAAACTCTATGTTGCTGTCCCTTACAGTGGCATGTTCGGGCCGGATGGCTGGGCACGCGGTGGCCGTACCGAGGGCAAGATCTTCGTGATCAACGTGGACCCGGAAACGGCCCCACAGGGAAACAGCGGGCCGACCAATTACCTGCAGGTCATCGGGACGCTGAACGGCGGCAAGGATCCCTTCGATATAGAGGCCGCTTCGGGCGATTCCAGCAAGCTCGTATTTACTGCTCGTGGTGACTACAAGAGGGGCTTCTATACGATCAACGTCCTCAATGAAGATCCCGATGCCTACAGCGCCATTCGCACCAGGTTGCCTTCCAACACGGAGGGTAGCGAGCAGCTCCTGGTTATGCCGCTCCAGCTCAACAAGGAGGAGATCGGTGTCAGGTATGAACCGTTCATTCTTCCTCTTTACCTTACGACTATCGTTATCGACCAGTATGTCCCCTCCAGCCAGCAGCGCTATGACCTCGATATCCGTTATCCGGCCGGGGTCGCGCTCATGCCGGATCTTAGCTATGCCTTTGTTGCCGATTACGACCTGTCGCGTTACCTGACCTATTCGGATAGCCTGATACCCTACTATATCGAGGCTTTACATGAATTGGGCAACAAAGTCGGCCTGATCCGGAATCCCTTTAACATGAGGCGGGAGGAATGGGACCAACTTGGCAAGCCCTACGAATATGGTGCGGCTGCACATGTTGGTTCGACCAGCCCGATCCCGGACCAGTACCTGACCGAGATCGCCTTGAGGCCAGACGGGACGCAGCTCCTCGCCAATTTTCGGAGGTCGGGTTCACTGACCACGATGAACGTGGACAACCTGATCATTGCCTCGGACAGGGAAGTGAACGGATTCAACCTGGGCAAAAACCGGACCAAGCCGGTCGATCTCCAGCGGGGCCTGTTCGGTATCGGCGATCCCATTATCCGTCAGGGGATCTATGAACCCGGCCTCAATATCGCCTACTGGGGGCGGGGACTGGACATCCAGAGCGAGACCGGTATAGAACTGCTGTCTCCGCGCGGGAAGAAACAGGTACATGGTGACACTGCGGAATCTCTGGTATTCGAAGTGCAACTGGATCCCGCCAAGGTGGGACAGACATCCTGGAAAGCGAACCTCTTCCTCAGTACCCAGAAACCGGGAGAGGGACTCTTTGATACCGACCCGTATCGCGAAAGGAATGCCTGGCGCCATAGCGCGCCTACTGGCGGGCCGGACTGGCACCCGTGGCGGCTGGTCAATACCAAGCGTGAGCAACCGTGGGCCTTTGAGTCGGGTTATCGCTACAAGTTGAAAGCCGATGGTGCCATCGAGCGTCTGGGTGAGCTGGATCGGGGTGACCTGACCGACAATGACGATCCTAAGCAGGGTGTGATCATAGAGGTTGATCCTGCCCTGCAGCGCGTCCTGACCGGATCCCAGACCTACTATTGGGGGATCGAGGTGCAGCGTCCCGGTGGCTCTGCCTATGCGGCGGCCAGTTTCGAGACCGACAAAGTCATTACCTCGCCGGGAGAGTTCGCCACGGTGCAGGTTCTGACTCATGGCTTCCAACCGTTTGGATTGCTGCCGGACTTTGCCAATACCGCGTTGTCCGAGTCCAATCTCGCGGCATGGCTGGACTATGCAACCATTTTGAACGAAGGCGCGGGTGGCGGCACCATCCTCGTCTACAACCGGCAGACCGGCAAATTCCACAAGTACGATCCCAACGGACTGCAGGGTTACCGGATCGAGCGCTCGCCAGTCAATCCTGCCTCATTGCCCAATGACGAGGCGGTTACGCTGGTAATGGACTGGTACCGTGAAAGCAACCTCTCCGACAGCGGTTTCTCAGAGGCGGCGGCCGATGCATTCTTTGCCGCCCTGGTGGATTTCAACGAGGCGACGCAATCGGACAAGGTCTGGAACAGTCCAATCCATTTTGTCGGGCACAGCCGCGGGACCTCGGTCAACTCCGAGATCATCCAGCGCCTGGGGGCACGCTTTCCGGCCATGGATATGGACATCCAGATGACGACGCTGGATCCGCACGATTTCAAACAACAGACGCTGAACGTCGAGGCCGAGAAGATCCTCAATAGCTGGCTCAAGGCGGCCAAGTTCGCTGCGGTGGCGACGAGCTTCGTCAATCCTGCCGTTGGGCGGACCGCCTACCGGGTCCTGGACGCTGTGGAACAGGGCGCGCAGATCTTCATGGATCTTGGCGGCATTCTCGGCCTGCAACTGCGACAGATCCAGTTTGGCGATTTCAAGGATCCCAATGTGCAAGTCTGGTCCAATGTCGATTTTGCTGACAATTACTACCAGACGACTGCGGAGGAATCCTCTGCCCCGAGTTGGACGGATATCTTTGGCCTTCAGTTTACCCAGGTAACGACACCAAACGGAACGCCCATACCGACATCCAAGGATGGCCCGGGAAACCGGCCGACGGCGGCTTACGGTATCGGCCAGCCGGATATCGAGCTCAATTTCACTGCCCCTCCAGGGGTGCCTGGGTTCATCTACGATGATCTGGGTGCAGGGCCCCATGGCCGCATCACCAACTGGTACCTGGGGACGGCGGATGTCAATTCCCTGTATGTGGCCGGACAGACAATACCCCGTACCGCCGGTGACGAGGGGCTGGTTGTCGGATCGGCAAAAGACCCTTCTGAGGGAAACAGTGTCCTCGGTATTTTCTTCCGCCGAGGGCTTGATCTGTTTAACAATCTGTTCGGGGAGAAGTTTGACAAGCGGCCATGGTACGGCGTGGATCCGGTCGCGTTCTCGAGCGACTTCAGCCAGGTCAAGTCGTATTTCCAGCAATATTTCCAGAATGCCAATGTCAACCCGGTGACACGTGGGACCAACAATACCCGTAACGAGGCCGTTGGGACCGGTTTCTATTTCTCCGCAGTCGCGGGTGACCCAGCGCTTCGGCCTCAACCCGATCCAACAAAACGGACGAAGCTGGACTACGATAACACCGAGGTAGACCGGCCAGTCCTGCCACCGGGCTCGTCGTACGAGCCTGTCCCCACCGTGTTCAATGGTGATTTCCAGGCCGGAACCCGCCACGCAATGTCCGATTACATCAAGTGGTTGCTCGAGTCGGTGTATACCGCGCGTATCCAGGGGGCGACAAGCCTTACCGAGTTGAAGGAGAAATTGCTTGGTGGGGGTGGAAACTCCCCGACGCCGACCAGTCCGAAGAAACTCAGTGCATCCGGTGTGGCCGAGGCGATCCCGAACCTTCCGCCGGAGCTTGGGCGGTTCCCCCTGCAATACGATCTTCCGGGCTGGTCGATGCATGGTGGAATCGACGGCAGTCCGGATGATGCCCAGGGCCCGGTGGATGAAGGGATATCCTATACCTTCGACCTCTTCAGTGGGCGCAATATTGGTAGCTGGGGCCTCGATGGGCCCATGGATATAACCGGTAAGTTTCTCGTCAATCAGAATCTCGCCTATGAGTTCCTCGACGTGCTCGGGCGGGTGATCAAACCGGTCATCGATATGCTGCTCGGGAAACTGGCTGATAAGTACCTTTCGGGTCTTTATGATTTTGCGACACCGACCGATATCGACAACAAGGCGCGCAAGGATTTTGCTGACCAGCTCCAGGGCAAGCTCATTGGCACGGGGGCCGATCAGAGAATTGAGGACGATAACGGCAATATCCTGATGTCGGCATCCGCGCTCACCGACAATGCCAGTGCCGTGGCCCAGTTCATCATCGACGACAAGGTCATCATTACCAAGCTGGCCGCCATTATCGATGTGGCCCTGAAGAAGGTCGCCGATGACCCGTATGTGAAGGATTTTCTGAAGCCCTATATCGGGGACAGTGCTGATATCACCGGCAATGCTCCGTCCCTGGTAAAGATACTGGACCGCCAGATTGACAACACCAATGCCGATACCATTGCTGCCTCCACAAAGGCGAAGGCAGATGCGATAAAGGCCTACACCGATTATATCAAGAAGAACCTGGAGGCCATCGTCGTCCACGTATTTGGTCTCGACAACAAGCCCGATTATGGGCTCATCTTTGGCGGCACCCAGGCGATCAAGGAGCTGTTCAAGACCTTCATTCCGGAAGTCGAATTTGAGGTCGGCGGCAACAATTACAACTTGCCGGAGATGTTTGCCGAGGCACTTGATGGCGTGCTCAACAGGGTTGGCCAGATCGACAAGCTGACCCACAACCGCCTGTACGTGCCCGAAAACATGGACTTCGTGCAGTTCGACGCCTTCCTGCCGTTCAATCCCAACCCTGATGTCCAGGCCGAGGCCATCTTCACCTTGACGGATGGTTCCCGGTATCGGGCCAAGGCGCTGGTCAAGAACGATGCGGGCATCATTGAAGAAAGGGACAGATTTACCTTTGATCGAAGCTTCTTCTCGACCCAGGTTGCAAAGTTCAAGATTCCCGATGAAGTGAAGGGCAAGGTGGCGAACCTGACTCTGCGCAATACCGGTCTCGAAAGGGCGCCTGTCCAGGGCTTCAGTGATGCAGTAGTAAGTTACTTCACGAACTTCGGGTTCATTCAGGCCGTGGCCAATGCCGTGTCAGTGGTGATGGTCATCGACAACGTCAAGTTCACCAGCAACGGTTCCAATCAAACGGCAGCCAGCGTGGGGTCGGGTGCCGATACCATTACCCTGGATGCGGCCAAGGCCCTCTACGAGGTTGCCAAGGGCATCTGGATCGACAGCGCCCTGGTGCCGGGCGCCCAAAGCCTGTTGGATAACGTGATTGTCAGCGTTGAGGATCTTGATGGCGCAGCACTGGGGAGGTATGAGAATGGTGTCATCACCATCGACCCGGATGCCGCCGGAAATGGCTGGTTTGTCGATCCGACTCCGCTTGATTCCTCCGAGTTCGAGGCTACCGACGACGAACACGTGTTCGTGGCTTCTGCGGGCGAGGCGGCCGATTCGATCGACCTGTTGACAGTCCTGCTCCATGAGTCCGGAAATGCGATGGGTCTCCAGGATCTTCTTGACCCCACGGGTAACGGCTATGTCATGACGCCTGTCATCGACGCCGGCATGCGCAGGCTGCCATCGGGACCGGATGTCGGGGATTTCTCGATTGACCCGGGTGCTACTTCGAATGGCGCGGGAGGCACGCCGGTCCTGTCCAATCCGCAGGCAGGTGGTACTGGGAATGCGCAGCCCGCCGCCCAGGTCCAAGGGGTTGGTCCGGCTGTGCTGTCCAGCGCCGCCGGCCCCTTCACCAACGGCAGGTTCAACGACGGTCTGAACGGCTGGATGAGCACCGGCGACGTGTCGGTTGTCGCGGGTGAGGCGGTTCTGGCCGAAGAGCGCATCGACATGACCGGGCTCAGCCAGACCTTCGTGGTGCCGGCCGGGGCAACCGGCCTGCAGTTCGTCATCAAGGAGCTCGATCTGAACGCAACGGATGGTGCGGCGCCCGATGCCTTCGAGGTCGCCCTGATGGATCCGGATAAGCTGGAGCCGGTCCTCGGGATCGACGGCCTGACGCGGACCGATGCCTTTCTCAACATCCAGGCCGATGGCACGCGCCGTGCCGCCGATGGCGTCGGCATTGTCGAGCAGGGTGGCGGGCTGATCGTCACGGTCCCGTTCCAGGGCCTGACCCTGCCGGATGCCCTGACGCTGTCCTTCGACCTGATCGGGCTCGGCGTGGTCGACAGCTCGGCCATTGTCGATGACGTGCGCCTCCTCGGGCTGACAACCAATACCGCGCCCATTGCCGTGGATGACGCCGCCGAGACCGACGAAGACACGCCGGTGATTGTTTCGCTGCTGACCAATGACGAGGATCCCGAGGGTGATCCGCTGGTCATCGAGATCCTGGACGGTCCGGCCATGGGGGCGCTGACTGCCCTGGGCGGTGGTGAGTACGAGTATGCGCCGGCCGGGGACCAAAACGGCGTGGATGCCTTCACCTACCGCCTGTTCGACGGTGAATTCAACTCCGGCGTCGCCACTGTCACCATCAAGGTCAATGCGGTGAACGACAAGCCGGTTCTGGACGATGTCGATCCGCTGGCAGTGACCGCCGGTGATCTGGTCGAGGTCCAGCTTGTTGCGACGGATGTGGATGCGGCGCCAGGGGAATTGGCGTTCGAACTCGTTACCGGGCCGGCGGGCGCCGCCGTGAACCCGCTCACCGGTGCGGTCACCTGGGACAGCACCGGGTTTGCGGGTGAGCAGGGCTTCACCGTTCGCGTGACCGATGGCGGCGGCCTCTCGGATGAGACGACCTTCAGCGTCGATGTCCAGGCGCCGCCGGTATTCGCCACCATTGATCCGGTGACGCTCATCGAAGGCGATCCGCTGTCGATCCTGCCCGAGGTCAGCGACCCCGATGGTGATCCCGCACAGCTCGTCTTCGCCAAGGTGTCCGGTCCCGGCTGGATTTCGGTGGACCCGGATACGGGTGAAATCAGCGGTGACAGCACCGGAAACATTGGCCCGGCTGAAGTCATCATCAGCGCAACCGATCCGGACGGGAAGGTGGGCCGCCTGACGGTCGGCCTGGAGGTGGTCGCCGCAACGGCCTCCGTAACGGTCTCGGTCGCCGCCGGCCCCATGGTGGCCGGTCCAGGCCAGCCGCTGCCGGGCGGGGGCGTGCCGGTTTCCGTTACGGTTGGATCTGGGGTGACCTCCATCGTATTCGGCCTGATCGATCCGGATGGCATCCTGACCGCCGTCGATGCGGTACTTGGCGCCGATGCCCCGGCGGGGGCCTCTGTCCAGGTCTTCGGCGGACAGATTACGGTGACCCTGCCGACGCCGCCCCGGGCCGGCGCGATGGACCTGTTCAATCTGCTCGCCACGGTGGCGGACGATGCCCCCTACGGCGGTCTGCGCGACATCGGCCTCCAGGTGCTGCAGGTGAACGGCGAGGCGCCCGATCCGCTGGAGGACCCCGCGGAATTCACGCTGCTGATCGGCTATGTGGGCGATATCGACGGTGACGGCGCCCTCAGCGACGACGACGCCGCAATGGCGAACGTGCTCGATGTGACCGGGAACACCTCGCTCCCGGGCTGGCAGGCCGGCATCGACGGGCTGCTGATCGCCGATGTGAACCTCGACGGCGCGATCACCGGGATGGACGCCTCCCTCATCGGCTCCGAGTTCTTCGGTTTCGACAGCCCGCTGATCCCCGATATTCCGGACGGTATCACCCTGACCTTCGACACCGCACACCCGGAACCGGTGCAGCCGCTGCCTCCTCCTCCGCCCGTGTTCCCGTTCGGCGGCGACCCCTTCGCTTCCACTTCGGGCTTCGGCGCCTCCTCGGCCACCCTGAGTTTTGGCAATCCTCCGCCCCCCTTGAGCTTCGGAGCTCCTCCGGCTCCGCCGGCCTTTGGCTCCGGTTCCTTTGGGTCCAGTTCCTTTGTCTCCGCGCCGTCCTTTAGCCCCAATCTCCCTGTGGCGCCTTCCGGCGGCTTCGGCTTCATCCACGCAGGCCGCCGGCCCGGTGGCTTGTCTGCGGCGCACACATTTGAACTGCCGCTGCTCATGGAGGCCGCGGGTGGGATCCTGGAGATCGTGCTCGAAATCCACCGCGCCGCACCGACTGTGCTGATCCGCGACATCCTTCCGGGGGCGGACCTGCCGGAGGATGCGCAGATCCGGGTGCTGCGGGAGGACGGCAACCTCCGGGTGGTCCTGACCTTCGGCAAGGCCTACGATGCCCCGGTGGCCGAGCTTCTGCGGCTTGCGGTCGAAAGCAGCGCGGATCCGGTTGTGGCGCTGCAAGAGGCCGGGCTGGAACTGCGCGTGGTCTCGATCAATGGCGGCAGCGGCCGGGAAGGCGCCGACGCCGCCGAACTGGACTTCGGAGCCGCCATGGCCGTGTCGCTGCCCGGACCGGCCATGGAGGCGGAGCAGAACGGCGACCGGGCCGAACTGCGCGTCGACCTAACGCTGCTCGGCGCCGGGGTGGAGGCGCCTGGGCTGATCGATCCGGATCTCCTGGCGGACGGCCTGCTGCCGCTGGTCATGAGCGGGATCGAGGGCGTCGGGGAAATCCGCATCGGCCTCGGCTTCGACCCCGATGCCCTGGCGCTGGCCGGCATCGCGCCGGTTGCGGAGGGCGTGGAGGTCGATCTCGCGCAGGATGCCGAAGGGCGGGCGACCGTGACGGTTCAGTCGGCCCCGGGCGCTTCCACCGCCGGCGTTGTTCTGCTCGCGGCGCTGCAGATCAGGCAGGGCCGCCGCGGGCGGCGTCTCGGCCGGATCGGGATTCTTTCGCTCGAGGCGGACGGGGTGGAACTGATGCACGGAGCGGGGCCAGATGCGGCCGCGGCCTTCAAACATGCGGCGGGCCGGGAGAGCCCGGAAGCGGCGGGCGCATTCAGGATCCCGTTCACAAACCCATAGATATCAAACCTCTGAAACGGAAACGACAGTCATGAGTGAAAAGAAAACCAAGAGCAACGGCGAAACAGGCCCGGAAAAGGCCAAGCCGAAACCACGGCAGGCCACCCGCGGGGCCTCGCAGGTTGCTTTCAACACCAGCGACCTGAAGAGCAGCTACTGCAACGTCTGCAATGGCTCATCCACCCGCGAGGAGGTGGTGATCAACTTCGGCGTCAACGAAAACTGGGACATGAACCGCGAGCGCCTGGAGGTTGCCTTGCAACACCGGATCGTGATGTCGCCCCATGCCGCAAAGCGGCTGAGGGACATGATGATACGCCTGATTGAAGAACATGAAACGCGCTATGGGAAACTCGAAGGGTAGAAGAGAAAAATGAAACATATTGGGCGCCCCATGGCGGTGGCTTGAGGCAGCCCCCATGGGGGCTTTTCACGGGCGGCTGGAAAAAAGCGTAACAGCCTGTGCCTGTTAGGAAAAAAAGTCGCCAAAGCGGGGTGTTTTATTTACAGCCGGATGGCTTTGTGGCACTTTTTGTTTACAAATCCAGAAGCTGAAAAATTGCCCAGGAACAACAAAGATGAAAACGTCCAGAGCCTTGTTTGATCCCACCCCAAGCGTCGTATTGAAACGCAATTTCCACCACCGGATGGATGTTATGCTCCGATCCCTGTTTTGTGCGTTTGTGGGCATGTTTTTGATAGCCGGCTCCCTGCCGGTGCAGGCGTTGCCTATTTCCGATCCGCCCCCGGTCGAACCGGGGGGTACCACGACGGCCACGGCCGATTTTGGCATTACGGGACCTGGGTCCTTCGATCTGTTGCTGAATGTCCCTGCCGCATTCAGGCTGCTGTCCATTTACGATGACCCCAGCGACGGAGGCATGGCATCGTATCAGCGTTACGCAGGAGCCTATTTTGAGGCAACTTCTTCATTCAATGGAGCAGATTTCACTACGCTGATTGGGACTTTTTATGCTGGCAGCAGTGGGCCGTGGGGATTCAGTTACGATCCCTTCAATGCCAGTAATGGGTACTTTGGTATCCGGGCGACAGACTACTCGGGTGGTACTCAGGGCTTCGCCAAGATCAAGCTGGCGTTCGAAGCCCTTCCCACGACTGCCTTCGGTCTGTATTCTGTTCCTTACACGTACAGTCTCCAAAGCGGATCTTGGCAGGACGGAAGCTTCAATATCCAGGTCGCCAGCGCGGTTCCGGAGCCGGCCTTCGGCGCGCTGATGCTGGCCGGCCTTGGCGCGCTCTTCACCCTCAGGCGTCGCTGGCGGGCCTGGTCCGCTTGAAGGGCCGGAGGGCTTGAGGCCCGCTTGAGGGGTATAATGTCCGATTTCGACGACGCAGAGCGGGGGGCTTGAAGCCGCCTCAGGGGGATAATGTCGATCTCGACGACGCGGGGCGATGCCGCCTCTGATGAGCCCATCACGCTGGATTCCGGGCTGTGGGCCTCTTTCATCAACGCCAGGGACGACGCCGGTTTCCTCACCAGCTGGCTGGCGCTGCTGCTGACCAAGCTGCCCGGCGCCACCCTCGGCGTCGTGATGGAGGCGGACCCGGCCCAGGGGGCCTTCGTGCCTGCCGCCATCGCCCCCGATCCCCGGCGTGACCTGACCGTTTTCCAGGACGTTATCGAAAAGGTCGTGGGCAGCGGCCGGCCGGCCATTGTCGGAGAAGCACCGGCCTACTGCGCCTATCCCGTCCGTATCGATGACCAGCCGGTATCCCGGGTCATCGCCGTCGAGCTGGCCTCCCCGAACAAAGGCGACACCCAGGCCGCGCTGCGTGAAATGCATTGGGCGGCCGGCTGGCTGGCCGCGAAGGTCTGGGCCGGTTTTGCCGACGAGCAGGCGGGACAGGTGTCGCGGGCGGCCGTTGCACTGGATCTCCTCGCGTTGATGAGCGAGCACCGCCGTCCCGAGGCGGCGGCCATGGCCATGGTGAACGAGCTGCAATTGGCCCTGAAGGCGGATCAGATCTCGATCGGCATGATCGAGCGCCGCCACACGGCGCCGAGGATCCGGCTGCTGGCCATGTCCTATTCGGCCTGGTTTCGGAAACGCTCGGCGGTTGCGGAGCGCCTTGAGACTGCGATGGAGGAGGCGTTCGACCAGAATGCAACTGTGTCGGTGCCGCCGATGCCGGCGACCGAACGCGTGATTTCCTTCGCCCACCAGGACCATGTCGCAGGTTCCCGGATGAATTCCATCATGTCGGTTCCGCTGCTCGACCAGGCCGGCCCGGTGGGGGTCATTTCGGTGGAGCGCCGCAGCGGGGAGGCCTTTTCCGAACAAGAGCGCAGGCTCCTCGAGAGTGTCGCCGCCCTGGCCGGACCGGTGATCGAGCTCAAGCGCCAGAACCGGCGCTGGATCGGCGGGCGGATCCGGGACACGCTGGTGCACGGCCTCGGCGTCCTTCTCGGTCCGCGCCGGTTGAGCTGGAAGCTGCTCGCCCTGCTCCTGGCAGGTCTCGGCATTGCCGCGGCGACGGTCCAGGGGACCTTCCGGATCAACGCCGACTCCGTCGTGCGTGGAACCGTCGTGCGCGCGGCGGTGGCCCCGTTCAACGGATTTATCGAGACGGCTTCAGTCCGCGCCGGGGATGTGGTGGCCGCCGAAGATGAGCTTGCCCGCCTCGACAGCGCCGATCTGGTGCTGGAAAGACTCCGCTGGACATCCGAACGCGACCGCCTCAAGGCGGAGCTGCGGGACGCCCAGGCGCAGCACAAGCGTGCGCAGGTGGCTTTTCTCGAGGCGCAGATATCCCAGGCGGAGGCGAAGCTCGCGCTCACCAACACCCAGCTTGCCCGCACCAGGATCAAGAGCCCCATCGACGGTTTGGTCGTGTCCGGCGATCTCAGCCAGCGGCTCGGCGCGCCGGTTCAACCCGGCGAGGTCTTGTTCGAGGTCGCCCCCCTCGATGCCTTCCGGCTCGATATCTTCGTCGATGAACGCGACATGCGGTACGTGGAACAGGGGCAGTCGGGGCAGCTTACCCTCACCGGCCGTCCCGAAGCGCCGCTTGACTTCGTGATCACCCGCATCACGCCTGTTTCGGAGATCCATGACAGCACCAATACGTTCCGGGTCGAGGCGACCCTTGCGGCGTTGCCCGAGGGGGTGCGCCCGGGGATGAAGGGCGTGGCCAAGATCGATGCCGGGCAGGAATTGATCGTCTGGGTCTGGTCCCGCAGGCTGATCGACTGGTTGCGGGAATTCGCCTGGACCTGGCAGCCCTGACCGGCGATGGAAGAGGCCTTTCTCTCCACGCTCTGGTACAGGGTCGCAGGGCTTCGGCCAAGGCTCCGGGCGCATGTGACAGTGCATCGCCATCGCTACCGCGGCCAGCCGTGGTATGTGCTGCACGACCACGGGGCGGGGCGTGTTCACCGGTTCACCCCGGCGGCCTATATGCTGATCGGCCGGTTCGACGGCGCCCACAGCGTCGATGAGATCTGGCGCTCCCTTGCCGAGACGCGGGACAGGGATGCGCCCAGCCAGGACGATGTGATCCAGTTACTGAGCCGCCTGCATCAGCAGGACCTGATTCAGTATAAGGGGTCGCCCGACGTCTCGGAACTGCTGCAACGGTACGACCGGCAGTCCCGCCAGATCGTGAAGCAGAACCTGATGAACCCGCTGACGATCCGCGTCCCCCTGTGGGATCCCGATGCCTTCCTGACAAAGACCCTGCCGTTCGTGCGGCCGTTTATCGGCTGGTTCGGCCTGTTTCTGTGGTTCCTGGTGGTGGCGGGCGGCGTGGCGACGGCCGGGCTTCACTGGGACCGCCTGACGCTTGATATCGCGGACCGCATGTTGGCGGCCGAGAACCTCCTCATCACGCTCGTCACTTACCCGCTGATGAAGATGGCGCATGAATTGATGCATGGGTATCTCGCAAAGAAATGGGGCGGGGAAGTCCGCGAGATGGGGATCATGTTTCTGGTCTTCTTCCCCGTGCCCTATGTCGATGCGTCCGCCGCGGCGGCGTTTCGCAACAAGTGGCACCGGGCGGCGGTCAGCGCCGGGGGGATCATTGTCGAAATCTTCGTGGCGGCCGTTGCCGTCATGGTCTGGGCGAACGCCGAGCAGGGCATCGTCTCGGCATTCGCCTACAATCTCGTACTCATCGGCGGGATCTCGACGCTGGTGGTGAACGGAAATCCGCTGCTGAAGTTCGACGGCTACTATGTCCTCACGGACGTGTTCGAGATCCCGAATCTCGCCAACCGGGCCAACCAGTACCTGGGCTACCTCATCCAGAGATACGTCTTCGGGGCAAAGCGCCTGCGCCGGAGTCCGTCGACCCGGGGGGAACGGGTCTGGTTCCTGGTCTACGCCCCGGCGGCGTTTCTCTACCGGATGTATGTCATGCTCGGCATTGCGCTCTTCGTGGCGTCGTCCTATTTCGTCGTCGGCGTGCTCATTGCGCTGTGGTCCATATTCAACGCGGTGGTGAAGCCGGTCTTCAGGCATGTCCGGCACGTCATGACATCGCCGAAGCTCCGCAAGGTCCGCCGGAGGGCCCAGCGCTGGACCTTCGGCGCCATGGCCGCGGTGGCCGGGTTTGTCCTCGCCGTCCCGCTTCCCCTCAGGACCGACGCGGAGGGGGTGATCTGGTTGCCCGACGAGGCCTATGTCCGGGCCGGCACGTCGGGCTTCGTCGAGCGCGTGGCCGCCGGCCGCTCGGGCGAGGTGGCCGCGGGGGCCCTGCTGGTCCGGCTCACCGAGCCGACGCTGGACGCCCGCATAGAGGCGCTCGATGCAAGGGTCCGGGAAATGCGGCTGCGGCTCCTTGCGGCCGAGGCCTCGGACCGGGTGGAGGCCGGGATCGCACGGCTGGAAATGCAGGAAGTTGAGGCCGAGCGCGACCGCGAGGCGCGCCGGGCGATGGAACTGGAGGTGCGGGCGGGGACGGCCGGCCGGTTTGAGCCCACGCTGCCGCCGGAGGACATGTTGGGCCGGTTCGTTCAGGAAGGCGACCTGATTGGCTATATCCTGCCGGAGTCCGCCGACCGGATCCGCGTGGCCGTGCCGCAGGAGGATGCCGCCCTGGTGCGCGACCGGTTGACCGGCGTTGCCCTGAAGGTTTCCGGATACCTGGACCAGCGGCACGAGTCCTCGATGATTCGCGCCGTACCCTCCGCGCTCGGGACCCTTCCCAGTCCCGCGTTGGGGCAGGCGGGCGGGGGACGCATCCTCGTGGACCCATCCGACGAGACCGGCGTGGCTGCGATGGAGCCCTTTTTCGTTTTTGACATCGCCCTGCCCGAAGATCTCCGGGGCATGCCTTTCGGGACGCGGGTGCTGGTGCGGTTTGAGCACGGGGATGAGACGGTGGCCGCCCAGATCGCGCGCCGGACCCGGCAGTTGTTCCTGAGGTGGTTCGGTGCCTGAGGCGCAGGGGATGCTCGGCTTTGGCGCCCCCCGCCTTGGCGTGGCCCCCTACGCCGAGCTTGCCGACCCCGTCAACAATGCGGTCGACCGCTGGCTGGATCGGCTGGTCGGCGCCGCTTACACCTTTCTTCCCTTCTACCGGCTGCGCCTTCGCTGGTTTGCCTGGCGGGTGGGGCGGATGGAGGGCAGGTACCGGGATATGCCGGACGCCGGGCTGCGCGAAGCGGCCCAAAGGCTGCGTTCCCAACTCCTGTGCCGCGGGCGTGGACAGGCCGCCCTCACGGAAGCCTTCGCCATCGTCCGGGAAGTAAGCCGGCGCACCCTTGGGAAGCAACACTACCCGGTTCAGATCATGGGGGCGCTCGCGCTGTTCGACGGGCGAATGGTGGAAATGGCCACGGGGGAGGGAAAGACCCTGACCGCAACGCCGGCGGCCGTGGTGGCCGCGCTCTCGGGCAACCCGGTCCATATCGTCACGGTCAATGATTACCTGGCGGGGCGGGACGCCGGGGAGAATCGCCCGGTGTTCGAATTCTTCGGCCTCACCTGCGGCGTAATCGACAGCGACATGGATCCCGCGCAGCGGCGCAAGGCCTATGGTTGCGACGTGACCTATATCTCCAACAAGAATCTCACGTTCGACTATTTGCGCGACCGGATCGCATTGCGCCAGAAGCGCTCCGCCTTGCGCCGCAGAACATTCGAATACCTTGGCGGCGCGGCGGCGGGGGAGCTGTTGCTGCGGGGCCTGTCCTTCGCCATCGTCGACGAGGCCGACAGTGTTTTCATCGACGAGGCGCGAACGCCGCTCATCCTGTCGACGACGGCCGACGACCCGGAGCGCACACAAATCTACGCCGAGGCGCTCGGGATGGCCCGCCGCCTGCAAGAGGGCCGTTCCTACAAGGTCGACCGGATGAACCGGAGCGTGACCCTTGAAGAGACGGGCAGGAAAGAGGTCGAACGGCTGGCTGGGAACCTCCAGGGCCTCTGGCGCATCCGGAAGGCGCGGGAAGAACTGGTCAGCCAGGCGCTGTCGGCGCTGCTGTTATTCGAAAACGGCCGCGATTACATCGTGGTCGAAGGCGCCGTCCAGATCGTCGATGAGTTCACCGGCCGCGTCATGGCCGACCGGAGCTGGCAGGGCGGCCTGCACCAAATGATCGAGGCCAAGGAGGGCGTCGAGATAACCGGTCAGAAAGAGACCCTGGCGCGAATAACCTATCAACGCTTCTTCCGCCGTTATGTGCGCCTGGCCGGAATGACGGGCACGGGGACGGAGCTTGCCGGGGAATTCCGGGACACCTTCGGCCTGCTCACGGTGAGGATTCCCACTCATCGCCGGGTGCGCCGCCGGCATCTTGGGAACACCTATGTGCGCAATGCGGAGAAGCGTTGGGAACTGGTCGCAAAACGGGCGGCGCGCTTGCGCGCAAAGGGCCGGCCGGTCCTGATCGGCACGCGCTCCGTCGAGGCCTCCGAGAAGGCCTCGGAGGCGCTGTCGCGCCTTGGCTTGGATCACGCGGTGCTGAATGCAAGGCAGGACAGCGGCGAAGCGGCAATCATCGCCCGCGCCGGCGAGGCGGGCGCGATCACCGTTGCCACCAACATGGCCGGGCGCGGCACCGACATCCGGCTGGGTGAAGGCGTCGCGGAGGCAGGCGGGCTTCATGTCATCCTGACGGAGTTCCATGAAAGCGGCCGGATCGACCGGCAACTCTTCGGCCGCGCTGCGCGCCAGGGCGACCCGGGGTCCACCGAGGCCATCGTCGCCCTGGATGACGAGTTGTTCAGGCGATTCGCCCCCAGGCACATGCGGCTGGCCGGCCTTCTGCCGCTCCCGATGCTGTGCGAATGGATGCGCCGCCGCGCGCAATCCAGGGCCGAGCGGGAACATGCGATAACCCGCAAGGAACAAACGAAGCTGGATTGTCAGCTTGAAAAGGCCCTCGGTTTCACCGGCTCGATGGAGTAGTCAGCCTTGGCTTTTGCCGCCTCGGTGGCGAGAGCGGGGCATTCCCGGCGCGTCCGGTGAGATTGCCGGACGGGCCCATCGGGGCGCCGCCAATGCCAAGCCCGGTCAGCTTGTCCCGGAAAGCCGCCGAGGGGACGGCATAGCCCTCCCGTGCTTCGCCCCGTTTCAAATGGGGCCCCCGTTGCGCTTTCACGCCGACATCGACGCCTACCACAAGCAATTCATTTTTGTAAGGCAAGAGGACCGGCCCGCCTGAGTCACCGCCCGTGATCGGACAGCGGTGCATGATCAACTTGCCGTCCGCGGTAAAACCGGTGATGCGGCATTGGTGGTCCACGGTTTGCACGAATCTTCGGTCACGGCGGTAGCCCGAGACTTTGAAAACACCCGTGCCGCTTCCCATTTTTTCAAGGACGCCGGCATCGAAATAGGCCCAACCGAGGTAACCCGTTTCCCTTCCGATGGGTTTCTCGAGCTCGACCAGCGCCCAGTCATTGGCGAATACCTCCGGCGACGGCCTCGGGTTCCTGAAGGCCTTGCTCATATGCAGTTTTTTTGCCCTGGAGTGCGCAACATACCGCTCCTGTTCGTATCCCCCGAGAAAATTGATTTCTTCGGGAAAGTTCCGAACGGGAAACACGCAATGCGCGGCGGTGAGCACGTACCGCTCGGCAATCAGGGTGCCGGTACAGGAGTATCTTCCTCCAAGCATGGTAAGGAGGCCGATTGCGCTCCAAGGATACTCATGAGCGGCCACCCTTATCCGGTTCAAAGGATAATTCTTCGGCAGAATGCGGACGACCGAGGGATCAGATTCGACAGTACCCGGCTGGGAGAAAGAGGAGAAGGGAAATGCAGCCAGGAGGCAGGCAAGAAGGAGCCGGCGGCCGGCGGTTCTGCTTCGGGTCGGTGTCATGCGGATTAAGCGGCCAATGGCGATTTTGAATCGCCCGGACTCGTTCTAAATAAACAGGGGAGATCCGTTGCTGAAAAATGGCGGAGAGGGTGGGATTCGAACCCACGTGGGGCTTGCGCCCCCAACGGATTTCGAGTCCGCGCCGTTATGGCCGCTTCGGTACCTCTCCAAAAACCTGTGTCATATTTTTATTAAGCCCTGCGGACTTTATCCTGACGGGCTGTGGCTGGAATATTACACTATTCGGCTCTCATAAACATCAGGAGCCAATCGAGAATATTGGGGTTAAAATCCCAGGTATGCGATTTGCACCCTTAGTCCTGTTGTTACTCCTGCTCGCCGCCTGTGGCAGGCCCACGCCCTTGCTGGATCTCATCCAGGAGGAGGGGGAACTGGTGGTGCTCACCCGCAACAGCCCGACGACCTATTATGAGGGACCGGAGGGTTTTGCCGGGTTGGAGTATGAGCTGGTTCAGCTTTTTGCCGAGGAGTTAGGTGTTAAGGCGCGGTTTATTGTGCCGGACAGCTTTGCCGAGATCCTGCCCAAGATCAGCCGCAAAGAGGCCCATCTGGCCGCCGCCGGGCTGACGGTGACCCAATCGCGGGAGTCCATGGTGCGCTTTGGTTCCAGCTATCAGGAGATCACACAACAGCTGATCTACTTGAGAGGGACCAACCGTCCCCGGCATATCACCGACACTATCGGCGGCACCTTGGAGATCGTCGCCGGCAGCAGCCATGAGGAGGAACTGATCCGCCTCAAGGAAAAATATCCTGATCTGGAATGGGAAGCCCGGGATGATGTGGAGAGTGAAGAGCTGCTTTATCTCCTCAGGGAGCAAGTGATTGATTACACCATTGCGGACTCCAATGAAGTGGCGTTGAATCAGCGCTATTATCCGCGGCTCAAGGTTGCGTTTGACCTGACGGCGCCTCAGCGTCTGGCCTGGGCCTTTCCCCACTCCTGGGATTCGAGCCTGTATGATGCTGCGCTGGCCTTCTTCAGGAAAATCCGTAAAAACGGTACTCTGGATCAGTTGTTGGAGCGCTATTACGGATATGTTGAAAGACTCAATTTCGTTGATAAGCGCACGTTCAAGCGTCATGTTGCATCCCGTCTGCCCCCTTTGATTTCTTTTTTCAAAAAGGCCGCTGAAGAGACAGGCATGGATTGGCGGCTGCTGGCCGCTATCGGCTACCAGGAGTCCCATTGGAACCCCAAGGCAAAGTCGCCCACCGGGGTGCGCGGCATCATGATGCTGACCCAGGCGACGGCCAAACAGCTTGGCATCAAGAGCCGGATGGACCCGGAGCAGAGCATCCTGGGCGGCGCCCGCTATGTCCGGATGATGGAAAAGAAGATCCCTGAGCGTATTAAGGAACCGGACCGTCTGTGGCTGGCGCTGGCGGGTTACAACGTGGGTTTCGGGCATCTGGAGGATGCGCGCATATTGACCCAGCGCCGGGGCGGGGATCCGGACAAATGGGCCGATGTGAAACAGAGTCTGCCCCTGCTCAGCCGAAAAAAATATTACAAGGACCTGCGCCACGGCTATGCGCGGGGCCGGGAGCCGGTGGCCTATGTGGATTCCATTCGCAGCTATTACGACATCCTGGTCTGGCTTGACGATGAGAAAAACAAGGAGCCGGAGACACAGGAGCCCCTGCCTTTGACAAAGGCGCCCGCTGCCCTATAAAGCCGGTCAGCGCCTGGCCCTGAAGAACGCCTGCAACAATTGTGCGCATTCCGGCTTCAATATGCCGCCCGTGCACGCCACGCGGTGGTTGAAGCGGCTGTCCGAGGGCAAAAGGTCGAATACGCTGCCCGCCGCGCCCCCCTTGGGGTCATGGGCGCCGAATACGACCCGGCTGATGCGGGCATGGACGATGGCGCCGGCGCACATCACACAGGGCTCCAGGGTTACATAGAGGGTGGTGCCGGGAAGGCGGTAGTTGCCCATGCGCCGGCCGGCGTCGCGCAGGGCCTGAATCTCGGCATGGGCGCTGGGATCATGCTCTCCGATGGGCCGGTTCCAGCCCTCGCCGATGATCTCGCCAT
>DRKS01000007.1 GCA_011051655.1 Sedimenticola sp. | reverse complement strand
TTAATGATCGCTTACCAGTGGACTAGTACTTCATAAATTTTATAAATTAGGATTGGTAAAAGATAAATATTAACCGCAGAGGACGCAGAGATTCGCAGAGGTTTTTATTTATTATCAATAACCTGGCTAGCATTTCATTTCTCTGCGCAGCTTTGCGTCCTCTGCGGTTAAATGTTTTTGTATCCTAAATTATCAGGTTGACAGAGTACTAATACTCCCTGACCAGGGCTCATTCGGCGCCATGTTCCACGGAAGTTGCGGCCCACTCATGGAGCACCAGCCGCAGCCTGACTGCATCGCGCCGCATGGTCAGGCGCGCGGGCAGCATCCGTCCATCGAACGAGGACCAGTTGTCGAAGCGAATATCCCAACCCACCTGCGAAAACCCTTGCCGCCGCCCCTGGGAAGAATCCAGTAACCGCCAGGACCGCCCCGGCCGGGGCCGGCCCAGAACCCAGTAGCGCAAACTGCCAATGGGCACCGGCACTCCCAACTGTTCAGTCACCAAATGGTCCAGTTCGCTGGCGCTGCGGCGCAAGGTCCGCCCCTCCCCGTCGGTGAGCACCACATCCTTTCCCTGCTTTTGCACCCGGCCCAGCCCCTGGCCGAACGGACCACGCAGGCTGATTTCAAAGTCCTCGCCATGCTGATTCCAGTGGATTGCGGCCTGCCAGGACCGATCCGGCAGTTGCAGGCCGATACGGCCGTCCAGCAGCCAGTTTTCCGGTATCCCGGCCTCGGTGAAGACCACCTCTTCAGGTTGTAACGCGGGGCGGGCGCAAGCAACGAGCAGGATCGAAAAAAGCAGCAGACCGAGGCGGGCAGCGGCCATTACGCACTGGGGGGCTGAATTCATGGCCGGCATTATAGCCGGCTTTGGCCGGTGCCTTCCTTACTCCGGGGGATTCGGCCCGCCTCCCTGGTGAAGCAGATGATCAATGAGGGCGAAGGCCTCTGGGCTTGCCCATGCCTTGCCGCCAACGACCCGGCCTGAAATCCTGCCGTCCCGTCCGATCAGGTAGCTCATGGGCAAGGCCGCCACTTCGTAGCGGTTGCGAACATCACCGCCGGGGTCGAGCAGGATGGGAAAGGTCAAAGCGAGTTCCCGGGCAAAGGCCATGACCGGTTTTTTCTCCCCCCGGTCGGCGGCGACGGCGAGAATAACAAAACCCTTGTCCCTGGTTTTTTCCCACAGGGCCTGCATGTCCGGCATTTCCTCACGGCAGGGACCGCACCAGGTGGCCCAGAAATTGAGCAGCACCACCTTGCCCTTGAAGTCGGACAATCGGATCTCGTGGCCATCGAGATCCGGCAGGACAAAGGCGGGGGCCTCCATGCGGACCCTGGGCGTCGTCACATCCAGGGCGGCAAAAAGATCCGCGGCGAAGGCCGCATTGCCGCCGGACAGGACAACCAAGGCCGCGAAACAGCCCCTTATCCATTTTAAGGCAGGCATTTGCCTCCTTTGCCCCAGTCCGTTGCTACCGGGCATGGCGTTGCAGATAGCCCAGCAACGTCTCTTTTTCCTCCCCTGTCAGCACAGGCATCCCCCGCTCCGCCATGCGCTGCTGCATGAGCGCCAGCAGATGTTGCCACTCACGATAGCTGTTGCGCTTAGGGTGGGGAAGGGGGTGGCACAGACCGCACTTGCTGACATACAGCCGCGCGGCGGGTGAGCCGGCGTCGGGGATGGGCGTCGGCCCGGTTGCACAGCCGGTAACAGCCGCAGCCATGATTGACGTCAGGGCAAGCGCTTTTTTCACGTCTGCGTTCCTCTTTGATGAATCAAAAGCCCAAGCGGCTCGGTTTCGCCGTATTTTTGATGTAGCGGATACTGCCACGGGTGGGTATCTCCATATACCAGGTCAACATCACCCGGTACTTCTCTTCGAGCTGCGGACCATTGAGGTGCTGATAGAGCGGGACGCCTATATTGAAATCGACGATATGCAGCGGAGCGGGTTGCCACTGCAGGCCGAGGGTGGCCATCAGCTTGCTGCCGCCGTAGTTGTCAGGGTCCCACAGCGGGGTCATAAAGGGTGAGGTGGGATCATTTTTTATGACATGCCCCGATTCCCCCGTCTTCGATTCATCCATTTCGCCTTTGATGCGGCCCCAGTACTTCCCATTGAGCTGAAACTGGCCCAGCAGGTTGTGGCGAAACTGGTACATGCCGTAGAGGTCGATCCTCAGTTCATTGCCCAGCCGGTAGTCACGGTCATTGTCATAGAGCCGTGCGGTATAGACGGCGTTCGCGCCCCACCAGTAGGGGGAACTCGACCCCTGATAGAGAATGCCCAGACTGGGATCGAAGGTGCCCGAGCCGAGCTGCATGCCATAAGGGAGCAGTTCGGTCTTGCGCAAGGCCAGGGGATGGTCACCGTTCTTTTTGTCGATAGAGCCGGTGGGCAGGCTCAGGCCGAAGAAGAGGGAGGCCTGGCGGGTGGGGATGAGCGGATCGTCGGCAAAGAGGCGGTATTTGGCCATCAGCATGGTATCGGCAACGCCGGTGGCCTCCATGGTAAACCCATCCTGTCCCGTCAGGCCCCGCATCATGGCATTGAATTTCATATCCATGCGGTTCTCTTTGTGCATCAACATCACGCCGCCGAAAAAATCATCCGAAAAACTGTATCCCAGGGTGAGATTGGACATCCTCATGTCCATGCTGGTCGGCACGGCCATGAACTTGCCCGCAGCCGGCATGCCCAGCAGCTCGCGGGAGGTCAGGTTGTCCCCCTGGTCCTGTAGCCCCTTCATGCTCATAAACATGGTGCTGAGCTTTATGCGGAACTCTTTTGTCTCGGGCACGCCACCGCCGGGGATGTTCATGGGCATGTTGCCACCACACTTGCCGCAGCACAGGCCCACATACGCCTGAGCCGCAACACTGAAAATGTGCATGCAAAACCCCACGGCAATCAAAACAGCTCTTTTTTTCAAGGCGCTTTCCCCCGGGCGGACAAGCCCGATAATGACGTCGAACGGGGAAGGCTAACGGAGCCGCAGCACTTTGGAAATGCGGCATAGTGTCGCACCCTGGGCGGGGCCAGGGACAAGATTCAAATTTCGGGAATCCGGAAAGGGGGACAATCAGGAGGGGCACGAAAAACGGGGCCCGAAGGCCCCGTTTTCCGCTCAAGCTTCAAGCAGTCGCTTAGAACTTGAATCCGGCCTGGAGCCAGAATTTATCCCTATCATCCCTGGTGCTGGTCTTCCAGTCGTTGTCGATATCAAAGGCTGCGTACTTTGCCAGGACGGTGTAGTGCTTGCCGAACTTGGTCACCGCCACGAGATTCCACTCGTCGCCGTAGTCGGTGCTGCCGCTCTCGGCTTCGTAGTCATGATAGATCGCCTTGAGCTTTACGCCGCCGACCTTGGTGCACAGGCTGAGGGACATATCCTCCAGGCCGCCATTCGGCGTTGTGAGGAACATGTCAGCCCAACCGTTTTGGCCATGCAGGGTGGCCAGAGGGGTCTGGAACGCGCCACTATTGTCGCCTTCCAGCTCTTCATAACCGGCTTCAACAGTAAAGCCCGCGAAGCTGGCGCCCAGTTTGAGCAGGCCATAGTCATAATCGATGGTATTGGCGCCATCTTTGTAATCGTCCTGCTGGGCATACTCGGCGGTGTAGAGCAGCTTGACGCCGCCGCCCACATCAGTGGCGCCCTTGAAGCGCAAGCCCAAGGTCTGCTGGGACATTGCCTGCTGCGATGGCTTATCAAAATCAAGGAAATAACCGTAGGCGGTGATTTTGCCGAAACCAAAGCCCTCGTAGCGAACGTTGATCAGGTGCGAACCCATGTCGTAGTCGCCATTGGTCCCGTTTCCGAAAATCCTGTTGACGTTGGCGATATAGGCATAGAAGGCCGTGGTGTCCGGGAGGGACTTGTTGGTCAGGGTAAAGGAGTCATAGGTCTGCTCATTCTGACGCCAGCCCACGTTGCCGATGAAGCGGTCGTTGTCGAGCTTGATGCGCTGCCGGCCAACCCTGACGACGGTGTCAGCGAGGCCGTTGTAGCCCAGCCAGTAGCGGTTTATCTCGGTCCCTTCGGGATCGGCAATCACGGCGTAGCCGGCGTTGTTATTTCCCCAGCCGTTGGCGGTGCTGTTGTAGTCATTGTCGCTGCCGAGGGCCACGACGTTTTCCGCCTCGACATAGGCGTCGAAGTCCATAAAGCTGCCGGTCTTGTAGCCCAGCCGGGTGCGCAAGGTGGTGGCATCCGCATCCTTATTGGTGGAGTCATCGCTCACATCTTCGTAGCGCAGGCGCACATCCATCTTGGCCTTGCCGCCGGTGAGGGCGTCGGTGAAGGCATCGGCGCTTGCGGGTGTGGTGGAAAGCGCAAAGCCCGACAGGGAAAGCGCGGCGGCGATCGACAGGCTCAACAGGCCTTTTTGTTTAGGTAACATCACGGTTCGTCTCCTCAAATTTGGGTCCAGCTAATATTCTGATTCACTAAACGCCTGGAAGTAATTGTCAGATATAGATTCAGACAGTCGAAGTCTATACCAAAGAATCCGGGTCGGCAACATTTTTTTCACAAAAAAACCACATTCGGCAATAATGTTGCGAAATTACAACAGCGCCCGTGATTATTTTTGCAATTAATTGGCGTTTAGCGGTTTTAATCATCGGAAACAAATGATTTAATGCGCGGCAACGGAATTACATCAGTATTTTGCTCGGGAAATTTAAGCCATGATCGCCGGGACTTCCACCAGGCGATAAATTCTAAAAACCCATACACACCAATTAATAGGTAACGTTGAGAGGGCAAAAAATGAAAAGCATTTCCTCCCCTGCGGTATTGACAACGCTGTTTCTGTCCGGCATCCCCGGCGCGTTTGCCGATGAACGGACAGAAAGCATCGAAAAAATGCAGGCCCAGATAGAAGAGCTGCAGCGGCAATTGCATATGCTTCAAACACAAATGGAGGCCCAGCAAAAGGGGGCAAAGGCTGCCGCTCCCGTTACCTCGGACGGCGTCAAGATTTCCTTTGACGGAGGGCCGACGATCAAGTCCGCCGATGGTGAATATTCCATGCATATCGGGGGGCGGGTAAAGTTCGATGCCACTTTCTTCGATGACGATAGGGGCGACTACGCAGACGGCACGGAAATACGCAGTGCGCGCCTGCACGTCAAGGGCAAGCTGGGCAAAAACTGGTCATATAAGCTTCAAAACGAGTTTCTCGGCAAGCACGACACCTCCTCGGACACCACCCCGGCCAGTTATGACTCCAAGCTCAAGAGCGCCTATATTGCCTATGAGGGCTTTGATCACACAAAGATCATCATGGGACAAACCAAACAGCCGTTCGGCCTCGAATATCAGACCAGTTCCCGTTTCACCACTTTCCTGGAAAGGGCCTCCCTGACCGCATTTACACCTGGATACGGTATCGGACTGGGAGTTGCAACACACGGGGACAACTGGACCTTGACCGGCGGTCTGTACGGCGAAGACGTGGCGGACTCCGGCGATAACGATGAAAGCTATTCCGTGACGGCAAGGGCGACATACGCCCCCATCTCGGAAAAGACCCGGGCACTGCATTTTGGTATCGCGGGCAGCTATCGCGTACCCGGTTCAGACTCTGACTATGTAAAGTTCAAGTCGACCCCGGAAGCGCACCAGGCGGGCAATGATTATGCCGTCTACGGCAGTATGAAGCATGTGGATGACTATTCGCTGTTCGGCCTGGAATCCGCCTGGGTCTCCGGTCCCTTTTCTCTCCAGGGAGAATATATGGTTGCGGATATAAACAGGGATAGCGCATCCGACCCGACCTTTGACGGTTATTATGTCCAGGCCTCGTATTTCCTCACCGGAGAGTCGAGGAACTATCTTGGGAAATACGGCAAGTTCGGCCGTTTGACGCCCCAGAACCCCTTCTCGCTGGGAGGTGGAGCCGGGGCCTGGGAGGTCGCCGCCCGTTACAGCAACCTCGACCTGAACGACAGTTCCGTGAACGGTGGCGAGATGAGAAACTGGACCTTCGGCCTGAACTGGTATCCCACCCCTTATTTCCGCCTCATGGCCAACTATATCCTCGTGGATACGGATAGCCATGCCGTGACACCGAATGACGATCCGGACATCTTCGCCATCAGAACCCAGGTGGATTTCTAAGGCCTGCCTGGGGTAACCAACCGGTTCTTAAAAACCGCCCGCTCCGCATGCCGCCTCATCCAAGGCGGCATGCGGAAGCTCTCCCTCCATATAAAGCCGGTTCAGACCGCTGAAAGAAATTTATTTCTTGCACAACCGTCTTTGCTGGTATATATACAGGGCATGGACGGAAAGAAACCACTCCTGCTGAGATTGCTGCTGATCGCCATCATGGTGCTTCAGCCGGTGGTGAGTGCTCATGCCATGACGGCAATGGATCATGATCCGGGCAGTGCTGCATCCCCGGCCATGCATGACCACGAAATGGATCACGGCAGCATGCATCAGACCACGGACGAGGATGCTGCATCGGCTTCAGCGGGAGATTGCTGCACATCAAATGCGGCCTGCCCGATGGCCGCCTGCCCGATGTCGGCCTGTAGTGCAGCGCTGTTCACGGACTCCATCTCCGTGCTGAAAATGGAAATCACCCTGGGTCTCCCCCCTTACCAATCCTCCTGGGCCAGCATTTCGCTGCCCACTGAAACAAGACCTCCTCGAAGCCTCCTCGGCTGAACGGCCGGCTGGGCCGTCCTTGCGTAAGCGCCGCCTTGGCCGCGCTTTGTAGATGATTCTGTCCGGGTGTTTGCACACCCGCCTGTATCCCCCGGATTTCGCATGCTTGGGGATATACGAGAGGCAATATCCATGAGTAAGTTTATTATCGCGGTAGTGATGCTGGCCGCCGGTCTGTATGGCGGTTATTGGTACGCCACCCAGCAACGGGGCGGCGAACCGGCCACGGCCGCGGAGAATACAGCCGGTGAGCGCAAGGTGCTGTTCTGGCGCAACCCCATGAACCCCGCCATCACCTCCCCCGTTCCCGCCAAGGATGAGATGGGCATGGACTACATCCCGGTCTATGCAGAGGAGGAGAAACCGAAAGAGCGCGAGGTCCTGTTCTGGCGCAATCCGATGAACCCCGCCATCACCTCCCCTGTCCCCGCCAAGGATGAGATGGGCATGGATTACATCCCGGTCTATGCGGACGGCGACAGCGGCGGCGATGAACCGGCGGGCACGGTGAAGATCGATCCGGTCACGGTACAAAACATCGGCGTGCGCACCGCCAGGGCGGAGCGGCGCACCCTGGCCCGCCAACTGAATGCCCTGGGCCAGGTGGATTTCAACGAGGAGCGGCTGGCCCGCCTGCATCCCAAGACATCCGGCTGGATCGAGCAATTGAGGGTGGATGAGACCGGCGTGCAGGTCAGCAAGGACACCATTCTGCTGGCACTCTATTCACCGGACCTGGTGGCCGCCCAGCGGGAGTACCTGGTGGCGCTGGAGAACTGGGAGGCGGTTCGCAACAGCTCGGCGGAGCGGATGAAAAAATCGACCAGAAACCTCCTGCGCAGCTCCCGCGAGCGCCTGGAGCTGTTCGACGTGCCGGCCCATCAGATCAAGGAACTGGTGCAGAGCCGCAAGATCAAGAAGCGGCTGCATATCCACTCGCCCTTTGCCGGCCGCGTGATGCACATCGGAGCGCGCGAAGGGCAGTACATTACGCCGAAGGATGAACTCTATCTGATCGCCGACCTGAGCCGCATCTGGGTCAATGTCGATATCTACGAGGATGACCTGCCCTGGATGAAAATAGGCGACAAGGCGGAAATGACGGTGCGCGCGGCGCCGGGGCATGTTTTCGAAGGGAAGGTCACGTTCATACATCCCACCATGCAAAAGAAAAGCCGCACCATGCGGGTGCGGCTGGAGTTCGACAACCCCGGCCTGATCCTCAAGCCCGGCATGTTCGCCAATGTGGTGCTGCACACCGATGCCCGGCCCGATGCCGTGGTTGTGCCCTCTGAGGCGATTATCCGCTCCGGCAGCCGCGAGCAGCTCTTCGTGGTGCGCGCCCCGGGCAAGTTTGAGCCGCGCCCGGTGACGCTGGGTGTGAGCGCCGGCGGCTTCACCCAGATTCTGGAAGGCGTGCAGCCGGGTGAAGAGGTGGTCACCTCCAGCCAGTTCCTGATCGACTCCGAATCCAAGCTGCGCGAGGCCACGGCGAAAATGATGGAGGCCATGGCGGCAGACGCCGGGGCCGGAGACATGGGCGATATGTCCATGGATGACATGGAGATGGGCGACGACATGGACATGTCCGACATGTCCATGGGAGATGAGCCGGGGGGCAACCCATGATCCAGGCCATCATAAACGCCTCCCTGCGCGACAAGTTCCAGGTTCTCATCGCCACCTTCATCCTGCTGGCGGCGGGGCTCTGGGCGGTGAAAAACACCCCGCTGGACGCCATTCCGGACCTCTCGGACGTGCAGGTGATCGTCTTCACCGAGTACCCCGGCCAGGCGCCCCAGGTGGTGGAGGACCAGGTCACCTATCCCCTCACCACGGCCATGCTGGCGGTACCCAACTCCAAGGTGGTGCGCGGCTACAGCTTCTTCGGCTACTCCTTCGTCTACATCATCTTCGAGGACGGCACCGACATGTACTGGGCCCGCTCGCGGGTGCTGGAGTACCTCAACTACGTCAGCTCCCGCCTGCCCGCCGGGCTCTCCCCCTCCCTGGGGCCGGACGCCACCGGCGTCGGCTGGGTCTACGAGTACGCCCTGGTGGACCGCACCGGCAGGCATGATCTGGCCCAACTGCGTTCGCTGCAGGACTGGTACCTGCGTTACCCCTTGCAAACGGTGGAGGGCATCTCGGAGGTCGCCTCCATCGGCGGCCATGTCAAGCAGTATCAGGTGGAGGTCGATCCCAATGCGCTGCTGGCCTACAACATCCCGCTTTCGAAGGTGAAGCGGGCGATCCAGCGCTCCAACAACGATGTGGGCGGCAAGCTGGTGGAAATGGCCGAGACCGAATACATGGTACGGGGCCTCGGCTATATCCAGTCCATCAATGACCTCAATGTGATCCCCGTGGGGGTGGACGAGAACGGCACCCCCATACGCCTGAAGGATGTCGCCGAGATCCATCTGGGACCGGAGCTGCGCCGCGGCGTCGCCGAGCTGAACGGCGAAGGCGAGGTGGCCGGCGGCGTGGTTATCATGCGCTATGGCGGAAACGCCCTGGCCACCATCGAGCGCATACGGGAGAAGCTGGCGGAGCTGCAGAAGGGACTGCCCGAGGGGGTGGAGATCGTGCCCGTCTACGACCGGGGCAACCTGATCGAACGGGCGGTGGACAACCTGGTGGAGAAACTGATCGAAGAGTCCATCGTGGTCAGCATCATCTGTGTCCTCTTTCTGCTCCACGCCCGCTCCGCCCTGGTGGCGATCCTGACCCTGCCCATCGGCATCCTCATCGCCTTCATCGTCATGAAGGCCCAGGGCATAAACGCCAACATCATGTCCCTGGGGGGCATCGCCATCGCCATCGGCGCCATGGTGGACGGGGCCATCGTGATGATCGAAAACGCCCACAAGCACCTGGAGCACGCCGGCAACCGCAAAGGTGGGACCCTGACCGCGGCGGAACGCTGGGAGGCCATCGCCGACGCCTCCCGCGAGGTGGGACCCGCCCTGTTCTTTTCGCTGCTGATCATCACCATCTCCTTCCTGCCGGTGTTCACCCTGCAGGCCCAGGAGGGACGGCTGTTCGCGCCCCTGGCCTTCACCAAGACCTACGCCATGGCCGCCTCGGCGCTGCTGGCGGTGACCCTGGTGCCGATCCTGATGGGCTTTTTCATCCGCGGCAAGATCATGCCCGAGGCCAAAAACCCGGTGAACCGTTTCCTGCACTGGCTGCACGCGCCGGTGTTGAAGCTGGCGATTCGCTGGCGCTGGCTGACCCTGGCGGCGGCCGTGGCGCTGCTGGCCGCCACCGCCTATCCGCTGCAGCGGCTCGGCAGCGAGTTCATGCCGCCCCTGGACGAGGGGGACATCCTCTACATGCCCACCACCTACCCCGGCATCTCCATCACCAAGGCCAAGGAGCTGATGCAGCAGACGGACAAGATCCTCAAGACCTTTCCGGAGGTGCATCATGTCTTCGGCAAGGTGGGCCGCGCCGACACCGCCACCGATCCGGCGCCGCTGGCCATGCTGGAGACCACCATCCGGCTGAAGGACCGTTCCGAGTGGCCCGATCCCGCCAAGACCACCAAGGCCCTGATGGACGAAATGGATGCGGCCATCAAGTTCCCCGGCCTGGCCAACGCCTGGACCATGCCCATCAAGACCCGCATCGACATGCTCTCCACCGGCATCAAGACCCCCATCGGCATCAAGGTGAGCGGGCCGGATCTGAATGTGCTGGAACAGGTGGCGGGAGATATCGAACAGGCCCTGGCGCCGCTGCCGGACACCCTCTCCGCCTTCGCCGACAAGGCGGCGGGCGGCTATTACCTCGACTTCGACATCGACCGCGAAGAGGCGGCCCGCTACGGGCTCACCGTCGGCGACGTGCAGGACATCATCCAAAGCGCCATCGGCGGCATGAACATCACCCAGACGGTGGAAGGCCTGGAGCGCTATCCGGTCAACCTGCGCTACCCCAGAGAGCTGCGTGACAACCTGGAGAATCTGAAACGGGTGCTGGTGCCGACCCCCACCGGCGCCCAGATCCCCCTCTCACTGGTGGCGGATCTGCAATTGCGGCGGGGGCCTCCCAGCATCAAGAGCGAGGACTCGCGCCCCAACGCCTGGATCTACGTGGACATCAAGACCTCCGATATCGGCGGTTACGTCGCCGAGGCGAAGCAGGTGGTCGAAAGCCAGGTCGAGATCCCGCCCGGCTATACCCTGGTCTGGTCGGGCCAGTTTGAATACATGGAAAGGGCCGAGGAGCGGCTGCGCATTGTCGTTCCCGTCACCCTGCTGGTGATCTTCCTGCTGCTCTACTTCAATTTCAGGAACGTCACCGAGCCCCTGGTGGTGATGCTCTCCATCCCCTTCGGGCTCATCGGCGGCTTCTGGCTGATCCATTATCTCGGCTTCAACATGTCGGTGGCCGTTGCCGTGGGCTTCATCGCCCTGGCCGGCGTGGCGGCGGAGATCGGCGTGCTGGTGCTCACCTTCATCGACCAGGAGGTGGCCCACCGCCGCCGTGACAAGGCGCGTCTCAGCGCCAGCGACATCATGGACGCCGTCTATACCGGCACCTCGGAGCGGGTGCGCCCCATCGCCATGACGGCGACCGCCATCATCGCCGGCCTGCTGCCCATCATGTGGGGGTCCGGAACCGGCTCCGAGGTGATGCAGCGCATCGCCGCCCCCATGGTGGGCGGCATGGCGACGGTGACGGTGCTGAGCCTGCTGGTGCTGCCCGTGATCTACGGCATGGTGCTGCAGATCCAAGAGAAACTCAAACCTGCCCCGGAATCCTCAGGCACGGCCCGGCCCGCGCCTTCAACCTCAACTCAAACCAAGGAGTAAGCAATGCAAAAATCGATACGACCCCTGTCGGCAATCGCCTTTTCCACCCTGTTGATGGCGGCCGGCCCGCTGCACGCAGCGGGGAATCACTCCCATGACCATGGGAAGGACGATGGCCACAAGCATGATTCGGGCATGAACCACGGCAAGGATGACGGCCACAAGCATGATTCGGCCATGGACAAAATGTTCCTCAAGAAAAAGCAAATCAACGGCTACACCGTCACCTTCCACGTCATGAAGGCGAAGCCCGGCAAGGAAATGGGCGGCAGCCATGACTTCATGATCAAGGTGGAGAAGGGCGGCCAGGCGCTCAAGAACATCGTCATGAACACCAAGGTGGTCCACCCCGATGGCAAGGCGGAAACCAAAAAGACCATGAAGATGGGGGACTGGCTGATGGCGGGCTACGACCTGGGCCACCCGGGCAGGCATCAGCTGATGATCCTGTTCAAGACCCCGGACGGCAAGAAACACAAGGGCGGCGTCTATTATCCGGGCGGTTGACGCAAGGCGCGGGGCGGCGCGCGCCGCCCCGCATGAATCCTGAAAGAGGCATCGATATGTTAGCTGAAAAAGGCAAGATTCGGATCTGGTCTTCATTCGCCGTGGCCCTGTCGATAGCGGGCGGCGCGGCGCTCTGGTATCAGTCTGCGCCCGAGGCGGCCGAGGCGGAGATCACCATGTACAAATCCGCCACCTGTGGCTGTTGCAAGCACTGGGCCACGCACTTGCGCAAGGCCGGTTTCTCCGTCGCCGCCCTGAACCGCAAAGACATGAACGCCATCAAGGCGGAATACGGCGTGAAGTCCCGCCTGAGATCCTGCCATACCGCCATTGTGGACGGCTATGTCATCGAGGGGCACGTCCCGGCGGCGGACATCAGGCGCCTGCTGCGGGAGAAACCCCCTATCCTGGGGCTCACCGCGCCCGGCATGCCGAAAAAATCACCCGGCATGCAGCCCGAGGGCCTGCCGCCGAAAGGCTATCGCGTGCTGAGCTTCGACGCCAGGGGCGCAACCTCGGTTTTCACCCAGTACTGAAGGACATCATGAACCCAACCCCGGACAAACCCGGCAGCCTTAAGGAGAAGCCCGCATGCCAGAAATAATCCCCAACCTGCACCCCGTCTTCGTGCACTTCACCGTGGCGCTCTTCTCCATTGCCACGGCCCTGTTCGTCGTCCTTTTTTTCGCCCCGAAAATCCACCCCGGCCTCTTGCCGGAAAGGCTGAGAGAGCAGCTGCGCACCGTGGCCCGCTGGAATCTCTGGATCGGCGCGGCCATCACCCTGGTCACCGTCGCCGCCGGCTTTTTCGCCTTCAACAGCGTGGCCCACGACGCGCCATCCCATGCCGCCATGAAGCTGCACCGCAACTGGGCGCTGACGACCCTGCCCCTCTATCTCGCCGCGGCCCTGTGGTCCATGTATGGCGCCTACGCCAGAAAGACCCTCAACCGCTTCTTCATCGGCCTCATGCTGATCACCCAGCTGCTGCTGCTCTCCACCGCCTGGCATGGCGGCGAGCTGGTCTACCGCTATGGCCTGGGTGTTATCTCCCTGCCCCAGCCGGAGGGGGATGGCCATGCCCATGACGGCGGCCATGGCCATGGAGACGCCCGGGAGACCGGTCATGCCCCGGACATGAGCATGGAGGACATGAACATGGAAACGGATACAACCCCGGAGGACCATCCCGACCATGCCCATTAATCAAAAGACAGGACGGGTAGAGGGCGGATGATGATGCCGTCCGCCGCCAGAACGAATCCGCCGTGCAACCGCCAGGGCGGGCTTGACCCGGGTCCGGCACACAGGTTGCAAGCTTGCGCACCAGCACGGGCGCCCGCGCCTTTACACAAAGCGTCACACCGAGGAGAAAAAGCTCATGGCACATGATCCCGTATGCGGCATGGAGGTGTCGGACGACACCAGGTTTCACCATGTCCATGAAAACGAACTCTACCGATTCTGCAGTGAGCACTGCCTGCACAAGTTCGAGGCCGACCCGGACAAATACCTGCAAAGCGGGCAGCTCACGGATCCCGTGTGCGGCATGGAGGTCCAGGCGGACACCCCGTTCCATACCAGCCACGCGGGGCATACAGTCTATTTTTGCAGCGAGCACTGCCTGCACAAATTCGAGGCCGATCCGGCCCAGTATCCGGGCAAGGGCGCCGCGGCGCACCAGGCCGCCGCCGAACCGGCGGACGAGTCGGCCACCTACACCTGCCCCATGCACCCGGAGGTGGAGCAGCAGGGCCCGGGGGCCTGCCCCAAGTGCGGCATGGCCCTGGAGCCCATGGGCGTACCCGCGCCCGCGACAAAAACCGAATACACCTGCCCCATGCATCCGGAGGTGGTGCAGGACCATCCCGGTTCCTGCCCCAAGTGCGGCATGGCCCTGGAGGCGCGCACGGTGGAGGCGGAAGAAGACACCGGCGAACTGGACGACATGACCCGCCGTTTCTGGGTCAGCGCCCTGCTGGCCATCCCGGTCTTCTTCAGCGCCATGGCCGCCGAATTCTGGCCCGAGGCCATCAACGGCCTGATCGACCCGAAGGCCCGCCAATGGGCCGAACTCGTCCTGTCCACCCCCGTGGTGTGGTGGGGCGGCTGGATCTTTTTCCAGCGCGGCTGGCAGTCCATCGTCAGCCGCCATCTCAACATGTTCACGCTGATCGCCATCGGCGTCGGCATCGCCTGGATCTACAGTTTCATCGGCGTGCTGCTGCCGGGCATCTTCCCGCCCGCCGTCTTCAGCGAATCGGGTGTGGTGCCCGTCTACTTCGAGGCGGCCGCGGTGATTACCGCACTGGTGCTGCTGGGGCAGGTACTGGAACTGCGCGCCCGCAGCCAGACCAACGCCGCCATCAAACTGCTGCTGGGGCTGGCCCCCAAGATGGCCCGCATCGTGCGTGAAGACGGCACGGAGGAAGACATCCCGCTGGAGCGCGTCCAGCCCGGGGACCTGTTGCGCATCCGGCCCGGCGAGAAGGTGCCGGTGGACGGCGAGGTGGTCGAAGGCGAGAGCAACGTGGATGAATCCATGGTCACCGGCGAGCCCATCCCCGTGGCCAAGACGGCGGGAGAGAAATTGATCGGGGCCACGGTCAACGGCACCGGCGGCCTGCTGATGCGCGCCGAAAAGGTGGGGGCGGACACCCTGCTGGCGCAGATCGTCAAGATGGTGGCCGAGGCCCAGCGCTCCCGCGCGCCCATCCAGAAACTGGTGGATATCGTCGCCGGTTATTTCGTGCCGGCGGTGGTGGTGGTCGCCGTCATCACCTTCATCGTCTGGGGCCTGTGGGGGCCGCAACCGGCCATCGCCCACGCCGTAATCAATGCCGTGGCGGTGCTGATCATCGCCTGCCCCTGCGCCCTGGGACTGGCCACCCCCATGTCCATCATGGTCGGCACCGGCAAGGGCGCGATGATGGGCGTGCTGATCAAAAACGCCGAGGCGCTGGAGGTGATGCAGCAGGTGGACACCCTGGTGGTGGACAAGACCGGCACCCTCACCGAAGGCAAACCGAGGCTGGTCTCGGTGATCGCCGGCGAGGGGTTTGACGAGAACGACAACCTGCTCCTGGCCGCCAGCCTGGAGCGGGCCAGCGAACACCCCCTGGCCGAGGCCATCGTGCAGGGCGCCGGAGAGCGGGGCGTTGAGCTGGTCAAGGCCGCCGACTTCCAGTCGATGACCGGCAAAGGGGTCACCGGCACGGTGGACGGCCGCAAGGTGGCGCTGGGCAATCTCAAATTGCTGGAAAGCCTGGGCATCGACGCCGGCGACCTGCCGCAACAGGCCGACCGGCAGCGGGCCGAGGGCCAGACCGTGATGCTGCTGGCCGTCGACGGCAAGGCGGCGGGGCTGATCGGCGTCGCCGACCCCATCAAGGCCAGCACCCCCGAGGCCATCCGTGATCTGCACGATGAAGGCATCCGGGTGGTGATGCTCACCGGCGACAGCCACAAGACCGCCGAGGCGGTGGCGGCCAAACTCGGCATCGACCAGGTGCAGGCCGAGGTGTTGCCGGACCAGAAGGCCGCCGTGGTCAAGCAGCTCCAGGCCGAGGGCCGTATCGTCGCCATGGCCGGCGACGGCATCAACGACGCCCCCGCCCTGGCCCAGGCCCATGTCGGCATCGCCATGGGCACCGGCACCGACGTGGCCATGGAGAGCGCCGGGGTGACCCTGGTCAAGGGCGACCTGCGCGGCATCGTGCGCGCCGTGCGCCTCAGCCGCGCCACCATGCGCAACATCCGCCAGAACCTGTTCTTTGCCTTCGTCTACAACGCGGCCGGCGTGCCGATTGCGGCGGGGGTGCTCTATCCCGTCTTCGGCCTGCTGCTCTCGCCCATGATCGCCGCCGCGGCCATGAGCTTCAGCTCGGTGTCGGTGATCACCAACGCACTTCGGTTGAGGAGCGTGAAGATGTAGGCGCGAACCGTACCGGCCGGAGACGCAATTGATGCGGCCCGTGCCTCATAACACCCAACGGCAGGAGGAGTCGGCGAATGCATGGTGAATCTGAATATGCGTATGGCATGTGGGTGGTGGCGGCATTCAATGTCGGCATTTTCCTCTTTTTCATGCTGAGCTTTCTCAAGCCGCGGGGCAGTGACGAGTGGCGCAGCATGGGGGTAGTGACCGCCTTTCTGGTGGCCCTGTTCGCCGAGATGTATGGCTTTCCGCTGACCATCTACCTGCTCACCGGCTGGCTGGGGGAGGCCTATCCGGCGCTGCAACCCTTCAACCACAAGTTCGGCCATCTCTGGGTAGTGGTGTTTGGCGGCTCCGATCTCGCCTGGGCGATCGTGATGGGCCTGAGCCTGGCATTGATGATCGCAGGCTACATGCTGCTCTCAAAAGGCTGGACTCAGATCCACGCCGCCCGGGGCGGCCTGGTCACCGGCGGGATCTACGCCTACGCCCGCCACCCCCAATACACGGGGCTCTTCCTCGTCATTATCGGTTTCCTGGTGCAGTGGCCCACCCTGCTCACCGTATTGATGGCGCCCATTCTGCTCTATGCCTATGTGCATCTGGCCAGGGTCGAAGAGCGGCGCGCCGAGGCGGAGTTTGGCGAGGCCTACAACGAGTATGCACGCAAGACTCCGGCCTTTTTCCCGCCGTGCAATCAATGGCCGGCGTTTTTAACGGCAGAAGTCCGGGATGCGGGAGCGGAGTAGCCGATGTCTGAAACTCAAACGGGAGGTGCGATATGGAAGGACTGGGTTCGTTATTGCTGTTCGCCGCTTTTTTCTACTTCATGATGCGTTTTGGTTGCGGCGCGCACATGGTGCACGGGCATGGCCGGTCACACGGCGCTCGGGCGGATGTGAAACACCATGATCCCGTGTGCGGCATGGAGGTGGATGTGGACAAGGGCTACGGCAAGATGCACGAGGGAACCCTGTACCGCTTTTGCAGCCGCAGCTGTCTGGATAAGTTCGAAGCGGATCCGGAGCGCTACCTGAAACAATTGGCCAAAGAGGCGGGAGGTGAGACATGAAACAGGGTATTTCACTTGTCGGAGTGGGCCACGCCACCAGCCTGACCCTGGCGATCAGTTTTGCACTCTGTGTTGGCTTCGACCTGCTGTTTCCCGAACACGCCATGTACGAAACCTGGCAGAAACTGCTGCCGGGTTTCGAGTGGATCAGTTGGCAAAGCTTCTTCCTGGGGCTGATCGAGAGCTACGGCTATGGCTGGTACTTCGCCCTGATCTGGGTGCCCATCTACAACGTTTCGACTGCCCGGAAGGGGCCGGTGAAGGCGCGCAAGAGACAATAGGCGGGCTGGATATTTACTGTTGAGCAGGTCCAATTTGTTGAAATCAGGAGAACGTCATGACCGAAGAGATCGTCAATATCTGTCCCGTTTGCGACATGATCGGGGAGTTCAATACCCACACGATGCAACACCATAACAAGGTTCTGCACTTCTGCTCCCAACAGTGCAAGGAGACGTTCGTGGCCCATCCCATGCTGTATCTGGGCAAGGCCGACCGGGGCGAGGACATCAAGCGGCGGACGCTGCGCATGGCCGAACCGTTGGACGCCGAGACCGCAAAGCAGGTCGTCGCCTGTCTTAAAGCGATGATGGGGGTGAAGGAGGTCACCGTCGAGGGAGACAAGGTGCGTATCACCTATGACCTGCTGCAAGTGACGGAGAAGGTGATCGAAAAAACACTCACGGAGGCCAAACTGCCCCTGAGCGAAAAATGGCTGGAACGGCTGCACCGGGCCTGGGTGCAGAGTAATGAGGTGGCGGAGCTGGATAATCTTCTGGCAAAGCCGGCCCCCGGCTGCCACAAGATGCCCCCGAAGTAACAACGGTGGGGGATTGTCATGCAAAAGCCACGGAAAGTCCAAACAGGGGGGGCTCATAATGGATAACGCAGTGGCTCTGGTGCAGGCCTATCTGCACATCAACGGCTATTTCACCGTGGCCGAGTACCCGGTGATCGAGGCCGTCGGCCGGGGCAATTACCGCATGCTGACCGATCTCGACATCCTCGCCTTCCGGTTTCCCGGCGCCGGGCGCCTGATACCGGACAAGCACGGTGGGGAGGCGCTGTATACCTCGGATCCCATATTGCACTGTCCTCACGGCCAGGCGGACATGCTCGTCGGAGAGGTCAAGGAGGGACGCGCCAAACTCAACCGCGGCGCCACCAACCCGGCGACCCTGCGCACCGTCCTGGCGCGCTTCGGTTGCTGCCCGATGCACGACGTGAGCCAGATGGTGCACCAGCTCATCAACAAGGGCTCCATTACGGCGCCGTCGGGCCATCGGGTGCGGCTGGTGGCCTTTGGCTCGGGCGCCGCCTCGGGTGACGAAGAACGGCGCTACGAAGTCATCGACCTCGGGCATGTGGTGCGCTTCCTTCAGGAGCACCTGCGCCAGCACTGGGACCTGATGCACAATGCCCAGTTCAAGGATCCGGCGCTGGGTTTTCTGATGACCCTGGAAAAGTCCCTGGGAGGACCGCCGGCATGAAGCATCAAACACAGAGATCAATCTGAGGGAGCAGAACCATGAAAAAAGATCCGGTTTGCAAAATGGAGGTGGAAGAGACGGACGCCGTCACGACGGAATACGATGGGGAGACCTACTACTTCTGCTCCACCGGCTGCAGGGACCTGTTCCTGGACGACAAGGGGTCGAACCCTCCGGACGAACCCCCTGATCTCATCATTATCGGGGGCGGTCCGGCCGGGCTGACGGCCGCCGTATATGCCTCGACCCTCAAAATGAACGCCTTTCTGATCACCGCGGACCTGGGTGGTCAGGCCATCGACAGCACCAAGATACGCAACTACATGGGTTATGACTTCGTGACCGGCCCGGAGCTGATCGACAAGTTCAAATATCAATTGATCCACAGCCACTACATAAAACACCTGATGTGCGAGGTGGAGACGATAGAGGCCGTTGATGGCGGCTATCGCGTGACCACCGCCGATTTCAAGCGATATTCCGCCAGGGCGCTGATCGTGGCCACGGGCATGACCAGGCGGCGGCTGAACGTGCCGGGGGAGGATGAGTTCCAGAGAAAGGGGCTGTTTTACGGCAATATCCAGGACTTCGCCTTTGTGCATGGAAAGGAGGTTGCCGTGGTCGGCGGCGGGAACTCGGCGCTGCAGATGGTGGAAAACCTGCATGGCGTGGCCAGCTCCATCCATCTCATCTGCGACTCCCGGCTGACGGCGGACCCGGCCATTATCGAAAATACAAGCCGCTTCGGTAACGTGCGGACCCATGAAGGGTACAAGGTTGTCGATTTCAGCGGCGAGGCATCTCTTTCCGCCATACGCATCAGAAAGAAGGGCGGGGAGGACATAGAGCGCCTTCCCGTCGAGGGGGTGTTCGTAGCCATCGGGTTCCGGGCGAACTCATCCCTTGTCTCCTCTTTCGTCAAGTTGAATAAGCGGGGCGAGATCATGATCAATCATGACTGCTCAAGCTCCCGCCCCGGCATCTTTGCCGCGGGCGACGTCACCGACGCCTTTGGAAAAAGAATCATCATCGCCTCCGGCGAGGGGGCGAAGGCGGCCATGGCCGCGAGGCAGTACCTGTCGAACATGAAAAGGACCGCGCCCTGATCCCCTGTTTCAATGATTGGAGAGACAGCATTTATGCCTGACGAAAAAAACAATGGTCACGATGCCCCCGTCGAAATCGCCGGCGCCGGACCGGCGGGCCTGGCGGCGGCCATCACCCTGGCCCGGGCGGGGCAGCAGGTGGTGGTGCACGAGGCCCGAAGCGAAGTGGGGGAGCGCTTTCAGGGCGATTTCCAGGGCCTGGAAAACTGGACCACCCGGGAAGACGCGCTGTCGGTGCTGAAAAACCTGGGCCTGGAGACCGGCTTTACCGCCCGGCCCTTTCGCAACGGCACGGCCTACGACGCCTGGGGCAGGGCCTATGAGGTCCGCAATGAAGCGCCGCTCTTCTACATGGTGGAGCGGGGACCCGGGCCGGGCACCCTGGACAGCGCCCTGCTCCAACAGGCCCTGGAACTGGGCGTCGAGGTCCGCTTCAACAGCCGGCTCGAGCGGCTCGGCGGCCCCGGCATCCTCGCCGCCGGCCCCAGGGCCGCCGACGCCATTGCCACCGGGTACCACTTCGAAACGGACATGGAGGACGGTTTCTGGGCCATTTGCGACGACCGGCTCGCCCCCAAGGGCTACGCCTATCTGCTGATCATGGAGGGACGGGGCACGGTGAAAAGCTGCATGTTCTCCGGTTTCAAACAGGAGCAGACATACGTCAGGCGCACCCTGGAGGCCTTTCAGCGCCTGACCGGCCTGACCATGAAAAACCCCAGGCCCCATGGCGGCGTGGGCAATTTCCGCATACCCGCCAGCGCCTACAGCGGCCGCCACCCCCTGGTGGGGGAGCAGGCTGGCTTTCAGGACACCCTCTGGGGCTTCGGCATGCGCCTGGCCATCCAGTCCGGCGTCCTGGCCGCCCGCAGCCTGCTCACCGGCGAAGACTACGACGGCCTGTGGCAACGGGAGCTGAGGCCGCAGATGCAGGCCTCCGTGGTCAACCGCGCCATCTACAGCCTGCTGGGCAACCCGGGATACCGCTGGTTTCTGCAACGCCACGCCGCGGGACCGGACCCCCGGGGCGTGCTGCGGCGGCAATACCGGCTTTCATGGCCCAGGCGGCTGCTCATGCCCTGGGCCAGGCGGCGCTATCAAAGCCTGCGCAAAGACGTCAGCTGCAACCATGTCGATTGCCACTGCGTATGGTGCCGCGGGGCCTGTTGAACCAGGATGGAGAGAAACGCGGCAATAGCGCATACTGCAATCACGATCAACCCAGTCAGAGGTACAACAAAGTGTTCATGGACTACCCACCCACCCCTTCGATCTTCACGCTCCTGGCCGGAAAAAGGCGGACGCCGCTTTTTCTGCTCCTGCTCTTTTTTTTGGCGGCCCCATTGCCCCTGCGCGCCGCCGGGCCCCTCTCCCTGGAGCAGGCGGTCGCCGAGGCGCTGAAGGGCAATCCCAGCCTGGCCGCCATCAAGGCCCGGGCCGACGCGCTGGCGGCCATACCGGACCAGGCGGGCACCCTGCCCGATCCGAAGATGTCGGTAAAGATGCTGAATCTGCCGGTGGACGGCTTTTCCAATACCCAAGAGCCGATGACCCAGCTTCAGATCGGTTTCAGCCAGAGCCTGCCCTTCCCCGGCAAGCTCAGACTGCGCAAAGAGGTGGCCCAGGCGATCGCCGACGCGGCCGGCTTCGGCGTGGAAGAGCTGCGCCTGAAGCTTGCGCGGGACGTCAAGATGGTCTGGTGGAACCTCTTCTTCCTCGACCGCGCCCTGGAGATCGTGGACAGCAACCAGACGCTGCTGCGCCAGTTCGTCGAGGTGGCCGAAAGCAAATACAGCGTGGGACAGGGGCTGCAGCAGGATGTCCTGCTGGCCCAGGTGGAGCTCTCCAAGCTGCTGGATCAGCAGATCCACCTGGAAGGACAACGCCGCAACGAGGTGATCCGCCTCAACACCCTGCTCGATTATCCGGCCACGGCACCGGTGACGCTGCCCGCCGGGATCATCGAGGGATTCAAGCCGCTGCTTGACGAAACACAGCTTATGGCCCGCGCCGAGGCGATACGGCCCCTGCTGGCCATGCGCGAGCGGCAGGTGGAGGCGGCAAGGCTGCGCCTGGCGCTGGCCAAAAAGGACTATTACCCCGATTTCAACCTGGGCGCGGCCTATGGCCTGCGCAACGGCACCAACCCGGACGGTTCGTCCCGCGACGATTTCGCCTCCATCATGTTCAGCATGAACCTGCCCATCTTCACCGCCACCAAGCAGGACCGGGCGGTCGACCAGCGCAACAGCGAGCGCCTGCGCCAGCGCTACGCCCTGGAGGATGAGCGCAACCAGGTGGCGGCCGCCATCGGCCAGGCGATCTCGGACTTCCGGCGCAGCGAGGAGAAGGTGACGCTGTTCAAGACCGGCATTATCCCCCAGGCGAGCCAGACGGTGGCCTCGATGCTGGCGGGCTACCAAGTCAACAAGGTCGACTTCCTCAACGTGGTCCGCTCCCAGATCACCCTTTACAACTACCAGACCCTCTACTGGAAGGCCTTCAGTGAGGCCAACCAGGCGCTGGCCCGGCTGGCCGCGGCCGTGGGCGAGGAGAATATCCATGAACATGAATAAGGCGGGTGCGCCATTGGCTGTCGTTGCGGCATTGGCCGTCGGCCTGGCCGGGGGTTATCTCCTGTTCGGCGGCGGCCAGCCGCCTTCGGACACCGCGGCCGGTGGCGATAAACCGGCGGATGCACGCAAGCCGCTGTTCTACCGCAACGCCATGAACCCCTCGGTCACCTCCCCGGTGCCGGCCAAAGACAGCATGGGCATGGACTACATCCCGGTATACGCCGATGACGAAACGGCCGGCGGCCCTGCCGGCACGGTGAAAATCGACGCCACCACGGTGCAGAACATCGGCGTGCGCACGGCCCGGGCCGAGACGGGCCCGCTGTCGCGGGCGGTTCGCGCCGTGGGACGGGTCGATTTCGACGAGACACGCCTGGCCCGGCTTCATCCGAAGATCGACGGCTGGGTCGAGAAACTGTGGGCGGACAAGACCGGCGCGCGGGTCAAGCACAACGATGTCCTGCTGAGCCTGTATTCGCCACAGCTCGTGGCCAGTCAGGAGGAATACCTGCTGGCCCTGAAGAATCTCAAAATCCTCAAGGACAGCCCCTATGAGGACATCCGCGCGGGCGCCGAGGGGCTGGTAAAGTCGGCCCGTCTGCGGCTGGAGCTGCTGGACATGCCCAAACACCAGATCAAGGAGCTGGAGCAGACGGGAAAAATCAAGCGCAACGTCCATATCCACGCCCCTTTTCACGGCGTGGTGATCAAGATCGGGGTGCGGGAGGGCCAGTATGTCACCCCCAAGACCGAACTCTACCAGGTGGCGGATCTCTCCAAGGTCTGGGTCTATGCCGAGGTCTTTGAATATGAACTGCCGTGGATCAAGGAGGGGGATGCGGCGCAGATTACCGTGGAGGGACAGCCAGGGCGCGAATTCCACGGCCACATCGATTACATCTACCCCTACCTGGACATGAAGACCCGCACCGCCAAGGTGCGGCTGCTGTTCGACAACGCCGACGGCGCCCTGCTTCCAGAGATGTTCGCCAATGTCGTCCTGCGGAGCAAGCGCAGTGAGCCGGCGGTGCTGGTCCCCGCTGAAGCCGTGGTGCGCTCCGGCACCCGCAAACAGATATTCGTCGTCACCAGCCCCGGCAAATTCGAGCCACGCGAGGTGGAGGTGGGCATCACCAGCGAGGGCAAGACCCAGATCCTCAAGGGGATCAGCGCGGGTGAAGAGGTGGTCACCTCGGCCCAGTTCCTCATCGACTCCGAGTCGAGCCTGCGCGAGGCGACGGCCAAGATGATGAGCAATGTGAAAAATGACACCGGGCCGGAGGCGGCCCCCGAAGGGATGAAGATGCCCATGGAATCCGCATCGCCCACGGAGAAGAGCCATGATTGAGCGCATTATCGAACAATCGATGCGCAAGAAGTTCCTGGTGGTGATCGCCACCTCCCTGGTGATCGCCGTGGGCCTGTGGGCGGTCAAGACCATGCCGCTGGACGCCATCCCCGACCTCTCCGACGTGCAGGTCATCGTCTTCACCGAATATCCGGGGCAGGCGCCCCAGGTGGTGGAGGACCAGGTCACCTACCCGCTGACCACCGCCCTGCTGTCGGTGCCTTACGCCAGCGTGGTGCGCGGTTATTCCTTTTTCGGCTACTCCTTCGTCTACATCATCTTCGAGGACGGCACCGATATGTACTGGGCCCGCTCGCGGGTGCTGGAGTCCCTCAATTATGTGGGCGACCGGTTGCCGGAGGGGACCAATCCCGCCCTCGGCCCCGACGCCACCGGCGTGGGCTGGATCTATGAATACGCCCTGGTGGACAAGACCGGCCGCCACGACCTGGCCCAGCTTCGCACCATCCAGGACTGGTATCTGCGCTATCCGCTGCAGACCGTGCCGGGGGTGTCCGAGGTGGCGGCGCTGGGCGGGTTCGTCAAACAGTACCAGGTGGAGGTCGATCCCAATGCGCTGCTGGCCTACAACATCCCGCTGTCGAAGGTGAAACACGCCATAAAGACCTCCAACAATGACGTGGGCGGCAAGCTGATTGAGATGGCCGAGACAGAGTACATGGTGCGTGGCCGTGGTTATATCCGCGGCATCGAGGATCTCAACGATATCCCGGTGGGGGCGGATGACAGGGGCACCCCGATCCGCCTCAAGGATGTCGCCCATGTCCATATCGGCCCCGAACTGCGGCGCGGCCTGGCCGAACTCGACGGCGAAGGCGAGGTGGTGGGCGGCATCGTCATCATGCGTTTCGGCGAAAACGCCCTCGCCACCATCGAAGGGGTGCGGGCAAAGCTGGAGGAGTTGAGCAAGGGGCTGCCCGAAGGGGTGGAGATCGTGCCGGTCTATGACCGCGGGGCGCTGATCGAGCGGGCGGTGGACAACCTGGCCGAGAAGCTGCTGGAGGAGTTCATCGTCGTCAGCCTGGTCTGCATCGTCTTCCTGCTGCACGCCCGCTCCGCCCTGGTGGCCATCGTCGCCCTGCCCATCGGCATCCTGCTGGCCTTCGTGGCCATGCGCTGGCAGGGGATCGACGCCAACATCATGTCGCTGGGCGGGATCGCCATCACCATCGGCGCCATGGTGGACGGCGCCATCGTGATGATCGAAAACACCCACAAACACCTGGAGCAGGCGGGCAACCGCAAGGGGGGCGAACTGACCAACGCGGAACGCTGGGCCGCAACCACGGATGCGGCCAAGGAGGTGGGGCCGGCCCTGTTCTTCTCGCTGCTGATCATCACCGTCTCCTACCTGGCCATCTTTACCCTGCAGGGGCAGGAGGGACGCCTCTTTTCACCCCTGGCCTTTACCAGCACCTACTCCATGGCGGCGGCGGCGCTGCTGGCGGTGACGCTGGTGCCGCTGCTGATGGGCTGGTTCATCCGCGGCCGGATCATGCCGGAAGCGAAAAACCCGGTGAACCGGGCGCTGCACTTCCTTCACTCGCCGGCGCTCAGGCTGGCCATGGGGTGGCGCAAGATCACGGTGATCGGCGCACTGGTGCTGCTGGCGGTCACCTGGTATCCGCTGTCGAGGCTGGGCAGCGAATTCATGCCGCCGCTGGACGAGGGCGACGTGCTCTACATGCCCACCACCTTTCCCGGCATCTCCATCACCAAGGCGCGGGAGCTGTTGCAGCAGACCGACAAGATCCTCAAGACCTTCCCCGAGGTGGAGACCGTGTTCGGCAAGGTGGGCCGCTCCGAGAGCGCCACCGACCCGGCCTCCCTGTCGATGATGGAGACCATCGCCCGCCTCAAGCCCCGCGAGCAGTGGCCCGATCCCGACAAGCCCATGCAGACGCTGATGAACGAGATGGACAAGGCGATCCGCTTTCCCGGCCTGGCCAACGCCTGGACCATGCCCATCAAGACCCGCATCGACATGCTCTCCACCGGCATCAAGACCCCCATCGGCATCAAGGTGGCCGGGCCGGATCTTGAGGTGCTGGCGCGCATCTCGAAGGATATCGAGCGGGCCGTGAAAACCCTTCCCGACACCCTGTCGGCCTTTGGCGACCGCGCGGTGGGCGGCTATTTCGTCGATTTCGATATCGACCGCAAGAAGGCGGCGCGTTACGGGCTCACCGTGGGCAACGTGCAGGACACCATCATTGCCGCCGTGGGGGGCATGAATGTGACCTACACGGTGGAAGGACTGGAGCGTTATCCGGTCAACCTGCGTTATCCGCGTGAACTGCGCGACTCCCTGGAAAGCCTGGAGCGGATGCTGATCCCCACCCCCTCCGGGGCGCAGATTCCGCTGGCGCAGGTGGCGGATATCGTGGAGCGGCGCGGCGCCCCGGTGATAAAGAGTGAAAACGCCCGCCTCAACGCCTGGATCTACGTGGATATCAAGAGCTCCGACATCGGCGGCTATGTGGCCCAGGCCAGGAAGGTGCTGGCCGACCAGGTGGAGATCCCGCCGGGCTATACCGTCACCTGGTCCGGCCAGTTCGAGTACATGGAGCGCGCCGCCAAACGGCTGCAGGTGGTGGTGCCGGCGACCCTGCTGCTCATCTTCCTGCTGCTCTATTTCAATTTCGGCAATGTCACCACGCCGCTGGTGGTGCTGCTTTCCGTGCCCTTCGCCCTGGTGGGCGGCATCTGGCTGATCTACTGGTATGGCTTCAACATGTCGGTGGCGGTGGCGGTGGGCTTCATCGCCCTGGCGGGGGTAGCGGCGGAGATCGGCGTGCTGGTGCTGACGTTCATCGACCAGGAGGTGGCGCGCCGCCGCCAGGAAAAAGCCACCGCCGACGGCACCCGGTTCGCCGTTCTCACCGGCGAAGAGATCATGGCCGGCGTGACCGCCGGCACCTCGGAGCGGGTGCGCCCCATCGCCATGACCGCCATCGCCGTCATTTCGGGGCTGCTGCCCATCATGTTCGGCGGCGGGACAGGCTCTGAAGTGATGCAGCGCATCGCCGCCCCCATGGTTGGCGGGATGGTGACCACCACACTGCTGTCACTGGTGGTGTTGCCCGTCGTTTACGGCTGGGTGCTCCAGGCCAGAGAGCGGTTTCACCCCAACAGGAGTCGATCATGAGATACAAAAAAGTGACCGCAATTTTCCGCATCGATCTGCTGGACAAGGTAGAGAAGAGCCTGCAACAGCTGGGGGTGCATGGCCTCAGCGTCTCCAAGGTGAAAGGCTATGGCGAATACGCCGATTTCTACGCCAAGGACTGGATGACCAATCATGCGCGCATCGAGCTGTTTTCGGATGAGAAAGGCGCCGAGATCGCCGCCCGGACCATCATGGACGCCGCCAGTCTCGGGATGGAGGGCGACGGTATCGTCGCCATATTGCCGGTCGACAAGCTCTATCGCATCCGCACCAAGGCCGAGGTGGACGAGGAGGATTGACCTGAGCGGTTCGGCCCATGGAATCGATACCGCTTTCGGCCATTACGCTGTTTACCTTTCTGTTCTGCCTGTTGTCACGGCGGATCATTGACAGCTGGATCACAGCACCCATGGCGTTCACCGGCTTCGGCCTGCTGCTGAGCGATGTCAGCCTGGGTGTACTGACGCCGCACCTGCGCTCCCACCTGGTCACGGTCATTGCGGAGATCACCCTGGTTCTGGTGCTCTTTTCCGACGCCTCCCGGATCTGCGCAACAGGTTTGCGGCGTGATCACAGCCTGCCCATACGCCTGCTGGCGCTGGGCCTTCCCCTGACCATTGTCACCGGAATGCTCATGGCCATGCTCCTGCCCCTCGGGCTGGGCGTCTGGGAAGCCGCGCTGCTGGCGGTGGTCCTCGCCCCAACCGATGCCGCCCTGGGCCAGGCGCTTTTCACCATTGAGTCCATTCCGCTGCGCATCCGCCAGGCCCTCAATGTGGAAAGCGGCCTGAACGACGGCCTTGCGCTGCCCGTACTGCTCGTGTTTCTGGTGCTTGCCACCGATGGCGCCAGCGGGGATCTCGGCGCCTCCGTCTACCTTATGACCAGGCAGATCGTGCTCGGCGCGGCTGCCGGCGTCTTTATCGCCTTTGCCGGCTCCCGGGCATTCGACTGGTTTCACGGCAGGGGCTGGATGAGCGGTGATTTCGAGCGGATCTCGGTGTTTGCACTCGCACTCCTGGCCTATGCCGGGGCGGAGGTGATCGGCGGCAACGGCTTCATAGCGGCATTCTGCGCGGGGCTTACCGTGGGCAACACCTCAAGGCGCATGCCCCAATGCATCTTTTCCTTTGTCGAGACCGAAGGCCAGCTTTTCATCCTGGCGGTCTTTTTCCTGTTCGGCGCCTCCATGGCGGCCCCGGCGCTTGCCGTCATCGATCCCGCCGTCATTGCCTATGCCCTGCTCAGCCTGACGTTCATCCGCATGGCCCCCGTGGCCCTGGCGGTCAAGGGGATGGGCTTCAGGTGGGATACGGTTTTGATACTGGGATGGCTCGGCCCCCGGGGCGTTGCCTCCATTCTCTATCTTCTGATCCTGATCGAACACAAGCATGAGCATGAGGTTTCCGGTCTCGGCACGATAGAGGCCGTGGCCATATTGACCATTTTGCTCAGCATCCTGCTGCACGGTATCAGCGCAAAACCTCTGGCCAACCTGTATAGCCGGCGCATAAACAGCGCCCCTGGTTCACCGGAGCACGCGCTGTCCACGCAAAACGAAAAACCCGGCGGTGGCTGACCATGATGGCGCCACCATCGAAAGCTCCCAAAAACCCCCGCATGCCGGAAACGAAACGGAACGGGTGCTCATGCAATCCGGCGCCGTCGGTGGGTCATGACGCCTTTCAGATCTACACCGAGGGCGATCCGTTGTTCGACGCCATGCTTGCCGCCATCGCCGGCGCACGGCACAGGGTGTGGATGGAGACCTATATCTTTGCCGATGACGAAGTGGGCCGCCGTTTCGCCCAGGCCCTGTCTGAAAGGGCAAGGGCGGGTGTGCAGGTGCGCCTGCTGGTGGATGCGCTCGGCTCACTGTTTCAGTTTTACCGCTCACTGGGGCCTGAGCTTGAGCAGTCGGGGGTGCAGGTGCGCCACTTCCATCGCTGGCAGTGGCGCGAGCCGTTTCGTTATAACCGACGTGATCATCGCAAACTGCTGGTGGTGGACAACAAAGAGGCCTTTCTGGGCGGATTCAATATCCACCGCCAGAGTTCACGGCGCTATTTTGGGGCCGCGCGCTGGCGTGACACCCATGTCTCTTTTCAAGGGGCCCTGGCCCGCCAGGCCGCCGGCCTGTTCGACGCGTTCTGGCGGGGCGACCGCCATCACCCGCCGGAGGAGGATGCGCAAGCCAGCAGCGTGCTGGTCACCAATCAGACCCTCTCCTGCCGCAGGCGGCTCGCCTGCATCTATGCCGATTCTTTGGGCAACGCCAGGGAGAGCATCTGTTTGGAAACGCCCTATTTTGTGCCTGATCACCACACCCAGAAAGTGCTGTGCGCGGCGGCGAGGCGGGGCGTGGATGTTCGCCTGCTGGTGCCGCGCACGAGTGACGTGCGGCTGGCGCGCTGGGCGGCCAACGCGGTCTATGCCCGCCTGTTGGACGCCGGGGCCGGGATCTTCGAATACCTGCCCAGGATGCTGCACGCCAAGGTCGCCGTCGTGGACGGAAAATGGGCGACGCTGGGCACCGCCAACCTGGATTACCGCAGCCTGTTTCAGAACTATGAATTGAACCTGGTCAGCCGGGATCCCGGGCTCTGCCGTCGTTTACAGGCGCAGTTCGAGACTGACCTGACGGAGGCCTCGGCGGTCTGCGCCACCCGCTGGCGGCAGCGCCGTTGGGTACCGAGGCTGGCCGAGCTGTTGGGCTGGAGCGTCAGGCGATGGTTATAGCACCCGCGATGCGCCCAGCATTTCTAATGTGTGTCCGTCCAGAAGCGGTGCTTTTCCCTTCGCGGCTGAAGCCTGCACAGGTTTCTGGATAAACACCGATTTACACCGAGGAGGATTACATATGGTTCGCGATCCCGTCTGTTTAATGGAGTTCGATCCGCACAGGGCAAAGGCCGTGGCCGAGCATAAGGGCCGCACCTACTATTTCTGCTCAGACCGGTGCAAGGAGAAATTCCTGGCCCGGCCGGAAACCTTTCTCGACAAGGCCCCGGGCATGCGTCTCACCGTTGGCGTAATGGGCTCCGCGGATAACGATCAGCCGCCACGGGCGAAGGAGACCGCCTATGCCCTGGGGCAGGCGATTGCCCGGCGGGGATTTGGGCTGATCACGGGCGCCTGCCCCGGATTGCCCTACGAGTGCGCCCGGGGCGCGACGGATGCCGGCGGCCTCTCCGTCGGCATCTCCCCGGCGTTGAGCCTGGATGAGCATGTGCACAAATATCATTCCCCCTCGGATTGCTTCGACGTGATCATCTACACCGGCAGTGGCTTGATGGGACGGGAGGTCACCAACATCCGCTCCAGCGACATGGTGGTCATTCTCGGCGGCCGTTCCGGGACCCTGGGGGAATTCGCCATCGCCTACGACGAGGGCAAGCTGATCGGCGTGCTGGAAGGCAGCGGCGGCATCACTGAAAAGATCCCCGACATTGTCGCCAGCTTCGGGGGCAAGGATACCGGCGCACGGGTGGTTTACGATAGCGACCCGCAGCGGCTGACGGCGAGGCTGGCGGAGGCCTACACCACCGAGCATTACAAGCGCCCCTCGTGTTTTTGTCATGAGACTTCACCGGCCGGATAACACCATGAAACGATTGATGCGCGCCCTGAACACTGAAGGGGCGCCTGTCGGGTGAACGAGATGGAAAAAGAGGTTCAGCATCTGTTGGGGACGAGAACGGACACCCTTATTTTTCCCGAATGGGTGGCCCATGGCATAGAGTTCATAACGGCCGCTTTCGTTGCCGCCGTGGTGCTCATAACGCTTACCGTTCTTGTCCTGTTCGTCATTGATATCACACAGCGCCGTAACGCCATCCGGCACAACTATCCCGTGCTGGGGCGCTTTCGTTATATTTTCAGCAAGGCGGGGGAGTTTTTCCGGCAATATTTCTTCGCCATGGACCGGGAGGAGATGCCCTTCAACCGGGCCGAGCGGACCTGGGTCGAGCGGGCGGCAAACGGGGTCGACAACACCATTGCCTTCGGCTCGACCAAGAACCTGAACGTGGAAGGCACGCCGATTTTTTTGAACTGCCCCTTTCCCGCGGCGGGGGTGGAGAGCGCCAAAACGGTCCCCCTGGAGATCGGCCCCCATTGCCGCCACCCCTATCACGCCCCCTCCATTTTCAATATATCGGGAATGAGCTTTGGCGCCCTCTCCGCGCCCGCGGTGCAGGCCCTCTCCCGGGGCGCGAAAATGGCGGGCTGCTGGCTGAATACGGGGGAAGGCGGCCTGACGAAGCACCACCTCGCCGGCGGCTGCGACCTCGTTTTTCAGATCGGCACCGCCAAGTACGGCGTACGCCACCCGGACGGGCGCCTGAGCGAGGAGAGACTGCGGGAGATCGCGGCCCGGCCGGAGGTGAAGCTGTTCGAGATCAAACTCAGCCAGGGCGCCAAGCCGGGCAAGGGTGGTATTTTGCCCGCCGCCAAGATCAGCCCCGAGGTGGCCGCAACACGCGGCATCAGGCAGGGCGAGGACTCCATCTCCCCCAACCGGCATGCGGAGATCGGCTCCGTGCAACAACTGCTGGACTTTATCGGCCGGGTCCGGCAGGTGACGGGCAAGCCGGTGGGATTCAAAACAGTGATCGGCAGCGGTGACTGGCTGGATGAGCTGTGCCGGGAGATCAGCAGTCGCGGCATTGAAAGCGCACCCGATTTCATCACGGTGGACGGGGGCGACGGGGGCACGGGCGCCGCCCCCATGCCGCTGATGGACAATGTGGGCCTGCCGCTGAGAGAGGCCCTGCCCCTGGCCGCCGACATGCTGGAAAAACACGGGCTCAAACAGCGGATTCGCCTGATCGCCTCAGGGAAACTGATCACCCCCGCCAATGTCGCCTGGGCCCTGTGCGCCGGGGCGGATTTTGTCAACGCCGCCCGGGGCTTCATGTTTGCGCTGGGTTGCATCCAGGCGCTCAAGTGCAACAAAAACATCTGCCCGACGGGCATCACCACCCACAACCCCCGGCTCCAGGCGGGACTGGACCCGGCGGTCAAATCAGTCCGGGTGGCCAACTATTACCGGGGCATCGTCTACGAGGTGGAGATGATCGCCCACTCCTGCGGCGTACCGGAGCCGCGCGCCCTGTGCCGCTGCCATGTGCGCATCGTGGGCGGCGACGGTCTCTCCCGGCCGATGGACGAGATCTATCCGCCTGCCGGCTGTCTGCAAGGGGGTGACGAAGATGCAGTCTGACCAATATGTCTGGCTGCTCTGGTCGAGCGCCTTTCTGATTCCCTGGGTGATTGTTTACGCCCTGTTCCCCGCCCACCGGTGGGCGATGTTGTGGGCCAGCCTGTTTACCATGCCCTTCGGTCTCTCCGAGCCCCTGTTTGTGCCGGAATACTGGCTGCCCCCCCAGCCTGTTCGACCTGGCGGGGAATACCGGGTTTGATATCGAGAGCCTGATCTTCTGTTTCGGCATCGGTGGCATCGCCGCCGTTTTTTATAACCTGCTGACAGGGCAAAGAGCTGAATCCATGGCAGAACGCCAGCGCCGTCATCCACTGCACAGGTTACAGGTCGGCGGCTAAAAGGGTCAAAGCCTGAACATGGGCGCCGCCATCCAGAGCTAATGAAACCCGCCGCTCTTCCACCCAGGCCCCGTAATAATCGTAAGCGCTCAGGCAACCACACCTAAAAGCCCCGGCACGATCAGTTTAAGCTTTTGATTTCAGATACAGAATACATCCATGACGAAATCAGAAAAGCAAGCATTCTGGCAAGCACACATATCAGGCTGGAAAGCCAGCGGTCTATCTAATGACATGGGCCATATATTGACTATTTTGAGACCACTAATAATTTCCTTCCCTTGTAGGAATTTTCTGAAATTTCACCGTAACGACAAACCTAATCAGGCCAAAAAAATATTTAAATTAGCCGCTTATTTCAGAAATAATCAATGATATAACGCACTGTTTTAATATTATTTAATGCTGTCTTGATGGCGGTTTAAGAGCAACTTGGAACCACTGAATCTCCCTGTTCCCTGAATAACAGCACGAACTTTTTTGCGGTTGACGAATGAGATTTGATCTATTAAAAACTTATCCCCAACAACAAGGGCGAACGGAGTAAGAAGGATAGCTGCCCTATAACATAATGATTATTTGGGAGATACCAGGGCATGGTTATACCTGTCATTTCTGTCTTTGCGTCTTGGTTTGTTTCGTTTCAATCAACCTCAGCTAAATCTAAAAAACGTCATCGGAATCGATTTTCCTGGTTAGCGATATTTCTCCCCGCTTCACTATTTCTAACCAACAGCGTTACAGCTAACACTGTGCCCGGCTACACGCCGGGTGAGCTGTCCGTATCCCCAAGTGGTGCGGCCAATTACACCATCCCTATAGCTGTTCCGCCGGGTACAGCCGGTATGCAGCCGAGTCTTTCCCTCAACTACAGCAGCCAAGGCGGGAATGGTTTGCTGGGTGTGGGTTGGTCTTTGGGCGGCCTCTCGGCCATTTCTCGTTGCCCGGCAACCATAGTCCAAGACGGTTTTAAAGGCAGCATTAAGTTTGATAACAATGATCGCTTTTGCATGGATGGTCAGCGACTGATTGTTATCAATGGCACCTATGGTACAGATGGCGCTGAATACCGAACCGAGAGTGATAGCTTCTCCAAGATTATTTCATACGGCACGGCCGGCGACGGTCCAGCTTGGTTTAAGGTCTACACCAAATCAGGCCAAGTTGTGGAATATGGCAACACGGCAGATTCACGTATTGAAGCACAAGGAAGGTCCGATGTCTTGCTCTGGAACGTAAATAAGATTTCTGATGCGGTTGGTAATTACCTTGAGGTTAGCTATTACGAAGATAGTGCAATTGGCGAGTATTATCCTGTGCAGATTGACTATACCGCCAATGATGCGATGGGATTGTTACCACAAGCCTCAACCCAATTTGAATTTGAATCACGGCCCGATGTCACCAATGTCTACATAGCGGGCTCAAAAATTTCTACAACTAAACGCTTGAAATACATCAAGGCCTACGTTGGTGGTGCGCTTGTCTACAACTACAGCCTATATTATGAGAACAGTTCTTCCACTGCAAAATCCCGAATTTCAGCGATTACACAATGTGACAATACCGGCACCTGTTTGCCAGAAACAGGGTTCAGCTACTCAGATGGCAATCTTTCTTTCGTGGATACTGATCTTGGATCAGGTGGTAGCACAGGATATTGGCCCTCTTGGAGTTCTAAATCGTCTCAGTCATTTCAGTTTACCGGAGATTTCAATGGCGATGGTATTACAGACTTCATGTATTGGGATAACAATTGGATGGTTCTGTTGGGAACAGAAAATGGTTTCATTGCCGAGAACTGGGGTAAGGGTGGCGGACTGGGATACTGGCCCTATTGGAATCATACGGGCTACCAATCGTTTCATTTTACCGGTGATTTTGATGGTGATGGCAAGACGGACTTCATGCACTTTACCGGCACAACCTGGCGAGTGTTGCGCAGCACAGGTAGTAGTTTTGTTGGTGAAGACTGGGGTAAAGGTAGCGGCCTAGGCTACTGGCCCTATTGGAATCAGTACTCATCTCAAGATTGAATGGCACTAAGTTAAGCCCGTAGCTTCTTAGTATGACCGTATTTTTCAATCTCCATCCGTGCTTGCCGGCGAGGTTTGTCCAAGCGTGGATAAGGCTTTGGCCTGCGTTTGACTGCTCGTGGTTCGACCCTGCCGGGCCG